>CAZNCJ010000009.1:0-50552 GCA_964571595.1 uncultured Caulobacterales bacterium
ACGGGTAAATCCACCCATATCGAACAAGTCGCCGCCCGCCTTAACTGGCCGCTTGTACGGATTAATCTTGATAGCCATGTCTCGCGTATTGACCTGATCGGCAAAGATGCGATTGTGCTTAAAGACGGCAAACAAATCACCGAGTTCCGCGAGGGCTTGCTGCCCTGGGCACTGCAAAACCCTATCGCACTTACATTTGATGAATATGATGCCGGGCGCCCGGATGTGATGTTTGTCATCCAGCGTATTTTGGAGGCCCAAGGCCGCCTGACTTTGCTGGACCAAAACAAAGTCATCACCCCGCACAAAGCCTTTCGCCTCTTCTCGACGACGAATACGGTCGGTCTGGGTGATACAACTGGGCTTTATCACGGCACACAGCAAATCAACCAAGGCCAAATGGACCGCTGGTCTATTGTCACCCAGCTTAACTACCTTTCTTTTGAGGCAGAGGAAGCTATTGTACTGGCCAAATCACCCAGCTATGACACGAAAGAAGGCAAGGATATGCTCGCCTCTATGGTCCGGGTCGCTGATATGAGCCGTAATGCCTTTATGAACGGCGACATATCTACCGTTATGTCCCCGCGTACCGTGATGAACTGGGCGGAAAATGCCCGTATTTTTGACGGCGATATTGCGCAGGCTTTCCGCATGACGTTTTTAAATAAATGCGACGAGCTGGAACGCCCGATCATCGCCGAATTTTACCAACGCGCCTTTGGGAATGACCTGCCCGAGAGCGCCGCGACTATGGTGGCTTAATCTCATTAGAATCTAGAAACCTGTGACAGAACACGACTATCTTTCCCACCTTGCCACCAGCCTTAAAGGAAGGGTTGCATCCACGCCAATGGAAGCTAGGTTAAAAGGCATGAACAAAACGCCTGTTGACGGATTTAAACGCGCGCTTGCCTGTGCCACTAAAGCTATTTCAGGAGAGCCTGAAATGGAGGTGACTTTTGGCGGGGACGTGGCCGGAATTGTGCGTGACCAGATCATGCTGCCGAGCCTGCCGCCCAAACCTAAATCTGACGTGATAGCAAAGGCGCGCGGGGAAGCAGACGGCCTCGCCCTGCGATTGGCCTTGCATGACAAAGCGCTGCACATGAAAAACCAGCCCAAAACCGGACCGGCACGGGCTGTATTTGAAGCCCTAGAGCAAGCCCGGGTCGAAGCTGTGGGTACCCAGCATTTGGCAGGCATTGGTGATAATCTCGACGCGGCCTTGAATGCGCGCGCACTCAGGCGTGGTTTTGATCAGCCCGATATCGCCAAGGATGATACAAGTTTTGCAGAAGCCGTCGGGCTTTATGTACGCGAGAATTTAACAGGACGGGTTTTGCCAACTTCGACTGACGGTATTATGGCCGCTTGGCGCGAGGAGATAGAGCTTAAAGCCGGGCCGCATATGGACAGCCTAAAACAGGCCTTGAGAGATCAAAATAATTTTGGTCAATTTGTCCGCGATATGATCCGCGACTTTGATATGGGCGAGGATTTCTCAGACTCGGAAGAAGAGGAAGACCAGGACAATGAGTCCTCAGAAAATGAGGACGAACAGCCTGACCAGACCCCTGACGCGCCCCAAGAAGAACAACAGGGCCAAACGGAAGTCTCGGATGCTGATGCCATTGATGATGAGAGCGCAGACCCTCAAGACATGGTGGACGCCGAAAATATTGAGGGCGAAAATGACGATAGTGAGCAAGAGCCAAGCCAGACCCCCAATAATGTGCAACCCGCTAATCTGCCGGAACCTTACAGGGTTTATTCCACCACGCATGACGAGGTTATAAAGGCCGAAGATTTGTGCGAAACGGAAGAGCTGGACCGTCTGCGCGGCTATCTTGACGGACATATGGCTGGCCTGTCGGGGGCTATATCCCGACTGGCTAACCGCTTACAAAGACGTCTGCTGGCACAGCAACAACGCAGCTGGACCTTTGATCTTGAAGAAGGCCTGCTGGATACGGCCCGCCTGACCCGCGTGGTCATAGACCCGATGTCAGCCTTAACATTCAAGGAAGAAAAAGAGACAGATTTTCGCGATACTGTCGTGACCATTCTGATTGATAATTCAGGCTCTATGCGCGGGCGCCCCATTATGGTGGCCGCTGTCTGCGCCGATATTATGGCCCGTACATTAGAGCGCTGCGGGGTCAAGGCCGAGATTTTAGGCTTTACCACAAAAGCGTGGAAAGGCGGGCGGAGTTTTCAAGATTGGCTGGCGGCTGGAAAGTCAAAACAACCCGGGCGGCTTAATGATTTGCGCCATATTATCTATAAGGGCGCGGATATGCCGTGGCGACGGGCCAAGCGCAATCTTGGTCTGATGATGCGCGAGGGCTTGTTAAAAGAAAATATTGACGGCGAAGCCTTAGAATGGGCCTATCGCCGTTTAATGATTCGCCCGGAACAGCGCCGTATTCTTATGGTGATCTCGGACGGTGCCCCTGTTGATGATGCCACTCAAAGCCATAATAAAACGGGGCTTTTGGAAAACCACCTCCGTCTTGTGATTGATAAGATTGAAAATCGCAGCGAGGTCGAACTTGTGGCCATTGGTATTGGCCATGATGTGACCCGCTGGTATAGGCGCGCCGTGACAATTATGGATGTGGAACAACTTGGCGGCGTGATGACAGAAAAACTGGCAGAGTTGTTTGACGAACCCAGAAGGCGGTAGGCCAAACTATGGAAGGGAAATGGCCAACCGATCTGTTTGAAAACCAAAAAGCGCGCTTTGACGCCGCCCTTGGGACAAAACGCCAAAGCGATATTAAACCCATTCAAGATAAAATCACCGATCAGAAACATCCGTGGAATTTTATCAGCAAAGCGATTTTAATCGGTGGTGGTCTTGGCTCTTTCGGGATCGTGAATATATGGGAGCAAGGCATAATCCCCATGCTCGTGGCCACAGGATTAGGCTTTGCAAAAACCAACTCTATTGCCAGAGGCAAAAACAGGTCTATTGCGCGCGCGCAAAGTGAGTTGTCCAATTATGTCCAGAACGCAATCGGTATTGATATTGTCGATGTCCGCCAGACCCACGGGCTAGTGCTGCACACCTTCACACAAGCCGGGTTTCTGGGCCATTATCACGATGTGCATTATCTGGCAGGTCTGGGGCCTAAAGCAGCTCTCGCGCAGACGGGCACGGACACGCCAGAAGCCATAGACGCCCAAACGCCTTTGCAATCTATTGGCACCAAGCTGACCCGCACGGAAACCGAAACCTACACAGATAGCCAAGGCCGCAGGCGCACCCGCCAACGTATTGTCAAAGTCTTTGAAGGCTTGATGTTAGAATTAGATATTGAAGGTTTTGATTCAGATAATCGTATCTTTATAAATTCGCGGCGCACTTACCGTCCCTCTGATCCGTTTGCGCGGGTTAAAAATGGCAAACGCCTGAAAATGGATAAAATCAAAACCGCCAGCCTTGAGTTTAACAAGCATTATAAAGTCTCAACAGATGACCAAACTCTAGCACATTTATTCCTCGACCCTGACCGCGTTATGCGCTTTATCAATCTTAACGCAGATTTACGCCAAGCGCTTGGGCGTAAAAATGTCGATATTTCTATTCTGATTACGCAGGGCCGTATGTGGGTCGCGCTCGAAACGGCCGGCCTGCCAAGCCTGACAAAATTCTCGCCTGATCCCGAAAAGCTCGACGCGGAAATAAATGAGGTTATAGGGCAAGCCGCCCTGCCCCATATGATCGCCCAGCACCTCGAACTGCCAAACCCCATTCCCTATGCGTGGCAGGATTATGTTTTGGGGAAAAAGAGCGTATAAGTTATTTATAATTTTGAATCTGATAAACCAAATCTGTTTATGTCTTAAAATGTTAATGTTAATCAACATTGACACAGAAAACATCTTACGGTAATTAGACAAAAAATAGAGGTTCCCTATGTCAAACGGCTACACAGCGCAAGAGTTCATTGATTTTATCGATTATCTTGCAAATAAAGGATTATTAAAAAAAGCGACTGCTAGTGCACGTAAAGCAGCCGCACAAGCTTTCTTGGACATACTCGATGAAGATGAAAAAATTGATATTCGTAGTATTGATCTTGATGAATTAGCTACAAGATTTGCAAACATACAAGGAGAAAAGTTCACGCCTCAAAGTCTTACAACTTACAAATCTCGATACAAGAGCGCTTTTAAAGACTTTCTTTCTTATCGAGAAAACCCCCTAGGTTTCAAACCACAAATCACGCAAAGAAAAAAAAGGGATAAATCAAAATCTTCATCTAACACTGAGAATATAAAGCCTACAAAAATACCGACTAGGTCGGATAATACTAACTCACCTTTCAATAATCATATATTTCCTATTCCCATTCGAGCAGATAAAGTTGTTCAGATTGCAGGCTTACCGCATGATTTGACAGAGTCAGAAGCAAATAAAATAGCAAATGTAATAAAAGCACTTGCTATTAAAAATTGAATTTGCAGTGGCCTCCCCTTCCACAAGGGCAGCGCCGACCCGGCTGCGGTTGGGTTATCTTTGGCGAGACACTGTAAATATGGCACTTACAAAACTGGATTCCAAGCCATTTTTGTAAGTGCCTTTTAATTTATTTGCTGAAGCAGGCGGAACGGCCTTTATGATTTCTCAGGCTCGAACCTAAAATGTCCGACAATCGGGTGATCAAATAACATATCCGATTCCTCAGGTCCTGCCCCGATATTATGGATAATATACGGCGTACCTTTCCAGGTTTTCTTATCTGAGACAATGCCGATATGGGCAAGCCGCCCGCCAAGCCGCCACGAGACAATATCGCCCGGTTTATAATTTGGCGCGTTTTTTGACACAGGCAATCCCGCCCCCTTTCGCGATAAATAGGTTTCTAGATTAGGCACGCGTCGATGATCTATATTTTTATCTGCGCGAGTCAGCCCCCAATTATCGGGATAGGCAGAAAAGTTTGCGCGCATATCTTCATGCACAGCCTTTTGGAAATCAAAGCCGTAAGCCGCGCGGTAAGTCCGAATTATCACATCTGTACACACACCCCGATCTGGATCAACATCCCCGCCGGGATAGCTAAGTCGCACATAGGCTGGGTCATAACGCACAGATGCATCGAGGCGTGCCTTGGCCGCATTCAATATAGCCGGATCACCATAGGCATTTGGCGCCCAGAAAACCGCTGCACAGAAAAACGCCGAGATGATAAAAAGTAAAATACGCATAGGCGTGCGTAAGCTCTAATTACGTCGAAATTATGCCGTACTGTGGCAGACTTACTTCCTACCAGATTTTCACCCGTTTTTCGGGTGGCAGGTAAAGCGCATCATCTGGGCCGACATTAAAGGCGACGTACCAAGCATCAAAATTGCGCACAATGCCATTGGCGCGGTACTCGCCGGGGCTATGTGGGTCGGTTTTAATGCGGTTGCGAAGCGCGGCCTCGCGGAATTTACGTTGCCAGATTTGGCCATAGGCCAAGAAGAAACGCTGATCGCCGGTAAAGCCGTCAATAATGGGGGCCTCGACCCCGCCTAATGATTTTTTATAGGCGGCATAGGCCATGGTCAGACCCGTCAGATCGCCAATATTTTCGCCCAGTGTCAACTCGCCGTTAATGTGCACGCCCGGCAGAGGCTCAAAGGCATTAAACTGATCAACCAAAATATCTGCGCGGGCTTTAAACGCCGTGCCGTCAGCTTCCGTCCACCAATCGCGCTGGCGGCCATCCCCGTCCGTCTTGCGGCCCTGATCATCAAAGCCGTGACCCATTTCGTGCCCGATCACCGCACCAATACCGCCGTAATTGACCGCAGGGTCAGCCGCCAGATCAAAGAAAGGCGCTTGCAAAATAGCGGCCGGGAAAACAATTTCATTGAGAGAGGGGCGGTAATAAGCATTGACCGTCTGGGGGTTCATGCCCCACTCGCCGCGGTCAATCGGGCCGCCCAATTTACCCGTCATATCCTCCCACTGCCAACGATTGGCCGATTTAACCGACCCGATCAGATCATCGTGGCTCACATTTAGCGTGCTGTAATCAGACCATTCATTTGGATAGCCGATTTTGGGATTAAATTTACGCAGCTTATCTTGGGCCTCGACCTTTGTCTCTGCCCCCATCCACGCCAAATTATCAATGCCGTCTTTGAAAGCCGCGCGTAGGTTTTCAACCAAATCATCCATTTCGTCCTTGGCCTTGCGCGGGAAATATTTCTGGACATATATCTTGCCCACCATTTCGCCCATAAGATTGTCAATTTGGCCCACACCGCGTTTCCAGCGTTCTTTTTGTTGCTCTGTGCCGCGTAAGGTCTTGCCGTAAAAGTCAAATCGGGTCTGGTCTATCTCATCGGGCAGATAGGCCGCCATCCCGCTGAGATAATGTGCCGTCATATAGGCTTTGAGTGTGTCAATATCTGTGGCTGCGAAAATGGCGGATAAGGCTTTAATCGCATCATTTTCGCGCACGACAAATTCGCTTTCACGCCCCAGGCCGGACGCCTCAAACATGGCTTGCCACTCAAAACCCTCGGCATAGGATTTAAGCTCTGCCACTGTCATTTTATTATAGGTTAGGCTCCGGTCCCGCCTTTTTTCTGGCGACCAATGGACTTTGGCCATTTCGGTTTCAAAACCCATGACTTTAGCCGCCAGAGATTTTGATTGTGTATAACCAGCCTTGGCAAGCATTTGCGCTATGAAGTCCTTATAGGCTTTGCGCAATGTCTCTGACTTCTCATCATCGTCGAGATAATTATCCCGGCTGGGCATGCCCAGTCCTGATTGGGTGATATAAAAAATATACTCTTTGATATTTTTGACATCGACATCGACCCAACCAGAAATAGGCGCCCTGAGCCCTAATTCAGGATCTCCCATAAGACGGGCAACATCAGCGTGGGTTTTAACATCTGCAATTTTGGCAAGATCGGATTTCACTGGATTTAAACCCGCTGCATTTATGGCGTCTGTGTCTGTAAAACTGGCATAAAAATCACCGATTTTCTGGGCTTCCGTACCAGCCCCAAATTCGCTTTTAGACATATCTTCAATGATAGTTTTTACGCGCGTATCAGAAAGGTCCGCCAATATCGAAAAGCCGCCATAGCTGGATTTATCGGCGGGTATCTCCGTTTCGTCCAACCATCTGCCATTAACAAATTTAAAGAAATTATCACCCGGCCTTACGCTGTGGTCCATATTTTCAAGCGCCACACCAAAGCTCCCTAATACGGGACGGGCCTGTGTGAGGGATTGGGCAGCTTCATTGGACAAGCCGGATTTATCCCCCGAACAGCCAAGCGTGCCAAGCACAATAACAGAAGCAGCGAGTAAATGTTTTAGGGTCATATCAAACTTTCACATATGCAGATGCGGAATGTGTCTTACACTAACACAGTCACATTATTATTCAGCAGGGGCCGCTTTAGGGCCTGTAAACTGACGCGGGTTTTCAACATCCATATCAAAATCATCCAACGCCAAAGCCAATTCTGGATCATAAGATGACCCAAGTCCCGGTTGTTTTTCCCCGCGCCAAAATCCCCGGAAAATTCGCGTAATATCAACACCAATCCCGTACATGGCCGGAACCAGCATCAGGGTTAAGAAGAAATCAAACAAGACCCCAAAGGCCAAAGCCACGACCATAGGCTTTAGAAATTCAGCCTGTGTGGAGGTTTCAAATAATATGGGTGTGATCCCAACAAATGTTGTCACAGATGTGAGTAATATAGGGCGAAAGCGCGAGACACAGGCATCCAGCATAGCCTGATAAGCGCCAATACCGCGACTGCGCAGACGGTTCACATAATCGATTAAAACCAGATTATCATTAATCGCCACACCTGAAGCCGCAAAAAAGCCAAAGAGTGACATCATACCAAAGGGTACGCCTGTGATGATATTGCCAAATATCATGCCCACTAGAGCAAAGGGGATGGCAATCATGATCAAGAGCGGCTGGGCATAGGATTTAAACGCAATCGCCAGCAAGGCATACATCATGAATAAAATCGCAACCATGGATATTTGAAGCTCTTTTATGAAATTGCGTTCAACCTCATCATCCCCAACTTCAATGCGGGTCACATTGGGATGGCGCGCTTCCCAATCAGGGATAAAATTAGCGAGCATATCTTTTTTGATCCGGGCAACCTCTGATTTTTCTCCGCGTACACGTCCGCCTGTATTGGTCACGCGTTTACGGTCACGGCGTTTAATTCGGCTTGTGCCTTCTGAAAAACTCACATCGGCTACAGAAAAGAGCGGAACCTCCACACCATTCTCTGCCCGAATGCGCAAATCTTCCAGACTGTCAATTGAATTACGGGCCGTTTCCGGATAGCGCACCATGACACGCACATCCTCACCCCCACGTGGTAAGCGCTGGACTTCCCGGCCATAAAATGCCTCTCTGACCTGACGCGTGACATCATTAAGAGTGATGCCCAAAGTGGCCGCCCCCGGTTTGAGGGTAAACTGAATTTCACTGGCGGAGCTTTCAAGCCCGTCCCAGACGGCTGTAACCGCAGCGTAACTTTCAATACCGGATTTAAGATCCAGTACGGCCGCCTTTAAGTCTTCATCATTTGCCGAAGCCACACCGTAACGCAAACCACCAGAGCTAAACCCGCCCTCAGTATAGCCATATCTCACCCGGTGAGCATCAGGGATTTCGCCTACATAAAACTCCAGCCGATCAGCGATATCTTTGGTCGAGATGGTCTTGCGTTTATCTGCATCTGTAAGGCCAAAGAACCCGCGAACCTGATTACCATCGGTAATCGTCCCGGGTTCGGTAATAAGGGCGTAATCCACGCCGAAATCGGCTTGGGTGTTTTCATTCAGGGTGACAATCGCCTGCTCAACATTTGCCCGGACTTGCTCTTTTCTCTCAAACGTCGTGCCTTCTGGGAAGTGAACAGAAAAAGAAATGAGATCACCTTCCACTTCAGGTATGAAAGATGTCGGAGCGATACCCACTTTTAAAAAAGTCAGAGACATAATTAACAAGCCAACAAATATGGAGACCGTGATATAGCGAAACTTAATCAGCATAGCGACAAATGGGCGGAACCGTTTTTTGGCAAAGCGCACCAGACTTTCGGCGATATTATGCTGAAAGCGCATGAAGCGGTTATGCTTTTCAGGTTCCACCGGCTTTAAGTGGCGCAAATGTACGGGCAATATGAAAAAAGCTTCGATTAATGAAAATGTTAAAACCGCAATCACGACCAAGCTGATTTGCGCTGTCATGGCCCGAATAGGCCCGGTCATTAACATGAATGGCACGAACATCATTATTGTCGTTATCACGGCAAAGAAAACGGGCTTTACCACCATATTAGCGCCGCCAACGGCACTGCGCTCACCTGAAAATCCGTTTTCTGTATGGAGGTAAATCGACTCGCCCACCACAATCGCATCATCCACAACAATCCCGATCACCAATAGGAAGGCAAAGAGGGAAATCATATTCAAAGTTATGCCAATATGCGGGGCGATAGCGATGGCCCCGGCAAAGGCGGCCGCAATCCCGACCGTAACCCACAGGGCCACAATGGGCCGCAAGAATAAAATAAGGATGATTAACACCAATATCATGCCCGAGATCGCATTGGTCCCGATAAGAGACATGCGGCCATCAAACATAGTGGATTGATCGAACCACACCGCGAAATCCATATTGGGCGGCAGGCGGTCTTTTACATCTTTTTCAAATTGACGAACATTCTTCCCTGCCAATGTAATATCGGGATTATCCGGCGAGCTGATTTTGAAAATCGCCGTATTTTGTCCTCTGAACTGGGCGGCAAATTTACTATCATCAAACCCGTCTATGACAGTTGCAATATCACGCAACCTGATTATCCCGCCACTGGCTGTCTGGCGGATAATAATTTCGTCAAATTCCGCTTCACTATTCGCCAATGACCGGGCGCGTAGCTGTAAATTACCGCCTGTTGTTCTGACAGTTCCCGCAGATAGATTGACTGAAGATCCAGAAATTTCCTGGGCGACTTGGGAAAAGGTCAACCCATATTGACGTAAGGCGGTTTCAGAAATTTCTATAGTAACCTGTTCTGATCTTTTGGAAATTTGCTCTGTGAGTTGCAATCCGCCTAATTTGGATAAATCTTGACGAATTTTATTCGCCTCTCGTTGCAAGACAAGTGGGTCCTCATCACCGTAAAGGGCTAAAAACATAGACTCTGAGCGCAATTCCCGGCGCATAACCTGCGGCCTGAAACTATCTACGGGCAAATTCTGGATCGCATCTACGCGCGACTGAACCTCATCGAGTAATTTCTCATAATCAATGCGCAATTTTGTCGTAATCTCAACAGTGGCTTGACCCTCGCGGCCTGTCGCTTCGATAAAATCGATCCCGCCAAGCCCTTCAACGGCTTCCTCTATGCGCACGATTAATTGCTCTTCTACATCTCTGGGAGAGGCGCCCGGCCACGAAACCGTAATAGTGATACCGTTAATATTAATCTGGGGAATAAATTCGCGCTCAAGACTAAAATAACCCGCCACGCCCACAACAAACATGGCGGCCATAATCAAATTGGCCGCAATGGGATTTCGGACAAACCATGTGATCAGCGACTTCATTTCGGACTTTCTTTTCCGGTGGTCAATGTGCCCGCAGAAGAGGTGCTGGCGATAGCGGGCGGGTTGCCGGCAGGGTCTTGGCTTTGATTTTGAGACTCATCTTTCTTGAGAGGCTTTTGGTCTTTCTTGAAGCGAGGTTTCCACCACGGTCTGTTTTTGGCGGCCTCGGCGGCCTCTTTTTTTTCTTTGGCTAATTGCGCCTTTAAGTCTTCAGGCATTTCTGGCGTCACCAAAACGATGTTAGGGTCATGTGCATCTAGGACTTGTAAAGGTGTTTCAACACGAGAGCGCTCCATTGGCGAAAGCACGACCAACTCACCGGGCTCTACGCCGCCTCTCAAGACGGCCCGCTCAGCATTCGTGTCCAGAACTTCGACCTTTCGGATTTCGGCTCTGCCTTTATCATCCACAATAAAAACTTCTGCATTCGGACGTAGACCATCGCGAGGAAAGGTTATGACATCATCATATATCCGCCCATTTAGCGCGGCATCTACAAAGAGACCCGGCGCGAGAGGCACGCCGTTATTGGACACGCCTTTATTATAAGGGTCCGAGACTTCCGCAATCGCAAATAAAGCGCGGGTCTGTGTATCATAAATACTGTCTGTGCGCATAATTTTGCCAGACCAGAGCTGACGTTGCCCCGCCACTATTGCGCTGAGTTCAACCTGCGGAGCCGCACTTCTGTTTTTTGCGACAAAGGCAATCGGAAGATTGATCTTTTGTAGATCACTATCAGTTAAAGGCAAGCGAACCTCAACGATCTGCGTTGAAAACACCCGACCCAAAGGCGTGCCCGGGGAGACAAATTGGCCGATATCGGAACTTCTTGAGCGTACACGACCATTAAAGGGCGCGACAATTTTTGTGCGGGTTAATTGCAATTTGGCATTTTCCAAATCCGCTTGCGCTGCCTGCAGAGAGGCTTCGGCCTGTTGACGTTGCGGTTCACGCAAGGCAAGCGGGCTGGGTTGACCGCGTCCTAACTCGGCATAATCTTGGCGTGCGATTTCGCCTTCGGCTATTTCGCGAACTAATTGTTGTTCGGCTTGAGCCACATTCGCAGAAGCCCTGATGACAGCCACTTGAAAATCAGCGTCTTCAATTTCAACCAGTGTTTCACCTTTTTTAAAAATACCGCCGCGGATGAAATTCGGCGAAACAAATGTGATTTTACCACCGACTTGCGGGACCAGATCGATTTCGGATTGCGGACGGGCTTCGCCCTGCGTCGTAATGCTAAGCTGGACATCTTCGAGTACGGCCCTTTCTGCAATTACAGCCAGTGTTCTAAAGCCCCTCTTGGTATCTTTAGGTTTCTCATTGGCCTTAACCACCGCATAGGTCACAAGCCCAAACAAAGCCAGAATGGTCACTACAATGAAGACCATCATAACTTTGCGGAAAAGACCGCCTTCGCTATGCCCGACAGGATTATCCATTTATAATCTCAGAATAATTCATATCTCTTTCTATATCACCCACCTGCCTACAATCCATATATATTCTTTGCGCTCGCGCGCCGAATAGTATCTGTAGGGAGGCTTCCAATGTCACCTCCGCCTAAAGCCAAATGCAATCTGACCCGATTGGCCAGTCTTTCTTTTTGCGCGGAAATTAATTGCCCCTCCGCCGAGATACGGCGGGTCTGGGCGTCCAGTAATTGCAAAATAGTCGCCAAGCCTTCTGTATAGCGCAATTCCAATCGCTCTTCGGCTTTTAGCGCCTCCTCGACCGCGCGCTCTAAGGCCTGTTCGCGCTCTTGAAGTCGGGTTTCAGCATTAAGCGCATTTTCAACTTCCAGATAGGCCTGCAAAACTATATCGACGTAATTTTCCAGCTCGGTACGAAACTCGGCCTCTTGTTGACGAATATCTGCCTTTAAACGCCCGCCTTGAAAAACAGGGCCTGATATATTTCCGGCTATATTTGCGACAAGAGAATCGATATTAAACAATTCAGCAACAGAAGGCGCCCCGTCACTAAGCTGGCTGGTAATCGAAAATTGCGGCAATAGGTTTTTTCTGGCGATATCAATATTCAAGCCCGCAGTTTCTAAGCGGTAATAAGCGGCAATAATATCTGGGCGTCTTTCAAGAATATCGCTGGGAATCCCTATATCGGGCAGGCCGGGCAGTGAGGGGAACTCGAGCGCACCCTCAAGCTCATTGGCGGGATATCGTCGTAATAAAGTTTCAAGACGGCGGGTTGTAGCCGCTAATTGTTGGCGGCGTGTGGCTTGTAAGGCCTGTGCATTGGCAACTGATGAGCGCGCAAGACGCACATCGCTTGAGCCAACAACACCGCCCTCAAAACGCCTTTGGGTTAAATCTGAGGCCCGCTGCAATGTCGTGACATCGCGTTGGGAAAGCTCTACCAGCCTATCGGCTTCTATCAGATCAAACCAGGCTTGGGTAACTTGTCCGGCAATGGAGAGGCGCGTGGCGGCATAGTCTGATCCCAGGGCGAGGCTTTGGGCCTTGCTTGACTTAATCTGGTCCTTAATACGGCGCCAGACATCGGCTTCCCACATGGCATTGATACCACCTGAAAACGCCCCCTGATTAGGATTAAAAGCCCGGGTATTTATCGTCCGGCTTATGCCTGCCTGCCCGTTCACAGTGGGTAATCGGTCGGCTCGTGAAATATCATAGCGCGCGAGTCCCGCTTCGTAACGCCCAAGGGCTGCGCCTATATTCGTATTATTTTCTAAGGCCTCGTCAATTAAACTACTTAGCTTTGAGGAGCCAAATTGCGTGACCCAATCATTACTGGGAACACCCCCAAATCGGGCGTTCAGACCCGCCTCGCTCCACTGCGACTGTGTATGTGTGGGCAGGTCGGGATTAATCGCTGTCGGCTCGGGTTTAATATTAAAACTCGCACAAGCTGAGAGGCCGAAATGCGCGGTTATGAGGATTATCGAAAGTCGCATTAAGATCTCCTCATAATTGGATTAAAAACAGGGGCTAGAAACATCTAAACCCATCACATATTCGCGGCTATCATAGCGCCTGGGGCAAGAATAAGGCGATAGTGAGAAATTGCACCTAAAAAATGCGTTAGACTATCATTCACTTTCGACTATCAACAATAGGCTTCAAACGCACCCTTGCGCTAATCACAAACATGCGCTTTACGGAAGTTATGATCGGGCAAAAACGCATATCCCCAGACAGATCCCAAGATCGCCGCCAATCGGTACGGCGCAAAGAAGATCAAGATACGGATATTTCACCTTCCTCAAATCAAGAGGCACATAGCGGGTTTCATAAGAAAGATTTTATATTCGTCGTCCTGTTTGGCGCGCTAATCTTACTCTCATTTGCTGCTATCAATAATATGAATATATTAGGGGCGATATGGGCGACGCTCATCTTCGCACTGGGCTTGGCTGTTTATAATAAAAGGGTGAAGGCGGAAGATATAAAGCAGGCCTATATCCCCCAGCAATCCTTGCGTGATATGGTTTTGCGCGGCGAAACCCGTCTCGCGGATGCTTTCGAAGAAGCCATCATCATTTTAGGGACAGAACTGCGTATCACCTATGCCAATCCAGCCGCTCGGGATATGTTGGGCATAGATAAGCCGGGTCAAGGTCTCGCCACTGTTATGCGTAACCCAGCTGTTATTGAGATGGTCAAAACCGTCTTGCAAGGCGGAAAACCCGATAACGTCACCTTTCATGTTGAAAGCCCGGTAAACCGACATTTTCGCAGCTTTGCGGCCCCGATTACAACAACATTGGAATCTGAAACCAAAAACCGAGCTTTGCTCGTCTTATATGACGTAACCGATATTGTCCGCTCTAATGATTTACGCTCTGATTTTCTCGCCAATGCCTCACATGAGCTTAAAACACCCGTTGCCTCTTTACTCGGCTATATTGAAACCCTGCGGGGTCATGCCAAAAATGATGAGAAAGCCCGCAATAAATTTCTCAGTATTATGCAGGAACAGGCCGAACGTATGCAGCGCCTGATTGATGATCTTTTATCCTTGCGCCGTATCGAGCTTTCTGAACATGTCGCGCCTACAGAAATTATCAATTTCCACCAAACGGTTCAATCAGTGCTCGAAATCGTGGCACCGATAGCCAAAACGCGCAACGTCTCCTTAAATTATGACGGCTTGAACAATACACATGTTCTGGGCAAACATGATGATCTGTTACAAGCCGTGCTTAATTTGGTTGATAATGCCGTTAAAATCTGCCCGCCCAGCAGCACTGTCCACCTCACACTGGATAAGCTTGACCAATGGGTGCCGGGCGAGGAATTTGAGCCAGACGGCCCGCTGCCAAATGCCTTGCGGCGGCGCATAAGCATACCTGATCCCGGGGCGGAGTTTTTTATTCGCTTGCGTATTTTAGATGAAGGTCCGGGTATTGACCGTAATCATATCCCCCGATTAGGCGAAAGATTTTACCGCATATCAGATGAGCGTAAGCAAAAAGGCACAGGCTTGGGTCTGGCTATCGTCAAACATATTATACGCGCCCATCGCGGCGGGCTTTATGTGCAAAGCGATATTGGCACGGGCACTGAATTTACACTTATTCTACCAGGCACAAGCCCGCAATAGACGTGTAAAAGCCAGAATTGTAAATTGTCATAAAAATGTATTCTTATTGTCATATTTACGCATTTATATTAGCCTAGCTTCAAGCAAAACAGGATTTGACCATGCAAAACGTAGCAGAACATATCGTCTCTGGCTTTGATGAAGAATTAAATATGCTCTCCACAACAATCGCCCAGCTGGGGGGATTGGTTGAAACCATGGTGGCAGATTCAGTTAAATCCTTAAAAACGCGGGATGACGATCTGGCTAATTCTGTCATAGAACGCGACCGCCAAGCCAATTTACTACAAGAAAAAATCGACGATGATGCCATGCGTATTTTTGCCCTGCGTCACCCAATGGCCACCGACTTAAGACGGGTGATAGGCGCGATTAAAGTTGCAACAGATCTGGAACGCGTTGGGGACTTGGCCGAAGGTATCGCTAGACGCGCCTTAACCGTCAATGAAAGTGAAAGCCTTGCACTGGCCAAAGCCGTGACGCGTATGGGCAAGCTGGTTAAATCCCAATTAAAGGAAGCGCTTGATTCCTTCCTGACTGACAATGTCACAAAAGCCAAACATGTTTGGCTGGGCGATGAGGATATTGACGAAATGTATAATTCCTTATTTCGCGAACTTCTGACATATATGATGGAGGACCCCCGTACGATCTCATCAAGTGCAGGGCTTTTATTTGCGGCTAAAAATCTCGAGCGGATCGGGGATCATGCCACCAATATTGCCGAGACTATTCACTTTATCGTTGAAGGCACACCGCTGACATTTGAAAAAGCCCGACAAGTCGACAGCTAGGCGGCCTTAGTCATTACAGAATGTAATTTGTCATGAAGCCCTATCTCCTTATCGCAGAAGATGAAGACGCCATATCCACACTTCTTGAATATAATTTCAACAAGGAAGGTTTTGAGGTCGGTATCGCGACAAATGGGGAAGAGGCCTTACTAATGGCCAAGGAAAGAGTGCCCGATGTCATGTTGCTGGATTGGATGATGCCGCAATTATCCGGCGTTGAGGTCTGTCGCCGGTTACGACGCAATCCCAACACCGTTAACATCCCGATCATTATACTAACCGCCAGAGGTGATGAGGGCGATAAAATTACCGGATTGGATTTCGGGGCAGATGACTATGTGACCAAACCCTTTTCCACGCCGGAATTGCTCGCCCGTGTCAGGGCTTTGCTGCGACGGAGCCAGCCGGGCATATTGGCTGATGTGATTGTGCAAGGCGATATCGAGATTGACACCAAAGCCTTTCGGGTCCGCAGAGCTGAGAAAGAAATTCACCTTGGCCCTACAGAATACCGCCTACTTGATCATTTTATGCGCCACCCCTCACAAGTCTTCTCAAGAGAACAATTACTCGATTCCGTTTGGGGGCGAGATGTTTATGTCGAGGCGCGAACTGTGGATGTCCATATTGGCCGTCTACGCAAAGCCTTATCCACACCGGGTAAAAAAGACCCGATACGCACTGTGCGCTCGGCTGGTTATGCCTTTGAAGCTGACCCCACATAAAGCCTATAAGAATATCGTCACAAATTGGATGGCTTCGGCCACAAGCTCACCCTCTGTGTTCCAATAGCGCATGATTTGGGATGAATAGCCATTTCCAGCGGCGGTTAATTTTGTCTCCACATGCCACCAGCCATCGCGCGTTGATATATCTTCGCGCACAAAATTTATAGTCCAGTTCACAGAGCTTATCGGCGCAAATTGGGTCATAAGCGGGGCGGCCGCAGGTGGTAACAGATCGCCCAAGGTTAAAAGACTTATCATACCCTCGCGCGAACCTTCATCCACCATGCGCGCCCAAACACGCATATCAGGTGTTTCCGACGCGCTCATGGGCAAATTACCTTCCAGAGCACGGGTCTCAAAATTTTGGATAAAGCCGGGCGCCATTTTCTGCATCTGGGGCGTGAAGAAATAAGGCGTGTCCTCTGGCGGGCTGGCAGTCGGAGCCGGAAAGTCTTGGGCAATGCTCGAGTTCCGCGAGCTCGCAAAAATAAAGACAATATGGGAGACGAGCTTTTCTTCAACGAAACCTTCTACACATATAGATGTGACATTACGACCCCGTCGAAGTAAGCGGGCTTTAAACAAAGGATCGCCTGTCACCGGTCCGGTGAAATTTATCTGGGCAGAGCGCAAAGGCGGCAAGTCATCAAATTGTTTCAGAGCCGCATGCAAAGACAAACCGCTTGTCAGGCCGCCATAAATTGTGCGCCCCTGTTTCCACCCCGGCGGCACACTATATTGAAGACCCTCATCTTTTGACTGCGCCCCCTGCAGAATTGTGTTCAGTCCAATTTTTTGGCTTTCCATAGCGTACCTTTAAACCCGTGCGAAATCGTTCCGAGGGCGTGAAAATTCTGATCTGGCTGTAAGGATATTCTGGCCGTGTGACAAGCCCGCCGAATTAAGTGCGAAATAAGTCTTTTTCCAACAGGCTTATAATTAGCCTTCTTCGACAGAGCCGCTTTGTAATTGGATATAGTTTTGAATACCCATTTGCTTAATCAGATCAAATTGGGTCTCAAGGAAGTCGACATGTTCTTCCTCATCAATCAAAATAGCTTGCAGTAAATCGCGCGAGCCGTAATCACGCACTTTTTCGCTATGCTCTACCGCGTCGCGATACATCGGCACGGCCTCGTCTTCGAGCTTCATATCGCATTCCAGAATTTCCTGAACCGTCTCGCCAATATATAATTTGCCAAGATCTTGTAGATTGGGCAGGCCGCCTAGAAATAAAATACGCTCAATGATTTTATCGGCATGTTCCATCTCTTCGATAGATTCTTTATATTCCTTATCGGCCAGCTTTGTGACACCCCAATCCTTGAGCATGCGCGAATGCAGGAAATATTGATTGATCGCCGTAAGCTCTGCCTTCAAAGCCTTGTTTAACCATTCAATGACTTTCTTATCACCGCGCATATAATATTCCTTTTGACCTTATAATAAATACACCCCAGCCATGCCAAAATCCGCCGCGGCCTGCAATCTCTAAAGCCGCTGAAACGCGCCGATTTTCCACTTATTTGCGCATGTGCAAATCAGTTGCACAAAATTAAGCGCACATGAAAATCATGTGCGATAAGCGGGCTTAATTTTTGAAAAAATTATGTGAGGGTATGAAACGGCTCAGTAAAGCCTTGCCCAAGACTTTGGAAGAATTATTCCGCAGCCTCAAAAGCGCAGGCCTTTTGGACTTGCAACATATCCAAACGCTCTTGAAGAGAGACCTTACACGCACCGCAATTAAATGCGTGCCCGCAAGCACGCTGCACCTGTAACGGGGTTCTCGCCCCATCGCTATGGGCCTTGTCGACAGCTTGGCTGTTAATATTATTGCACACGCAATGTATCATGGTCTTTATATAGGCCAGTTGCGAATGAATGTCAATAACTTTGCGAATGACTTGCATAAACGTGATTAACAGAGGGTTAAGAAACGTGGTTAACAGGGTGTTAGGAAACGTGATTAACAGAGGGTTAAGAAACGTGGTTAACAGGGTGTTAGGAAACGTGGTTAATGGGGGGTTAACCCCTCACAGCCCTGCCGCATCTGCGAATGTCAACTCGCCAATGACATTATAGTCCTTATCCAGCAGCTCTATCATAGCGGGGTCGCCGTGGCCGCGTACGCTGTAAAACACGACCGCGCCTTCAGGGCCGCCGCCTTCTAGGTGAGCATCGTTTTTAGCACCCGTAAAATACTGCCCCGCTTGGCGGCGCGAGCGCACAGACCCGTCATCTTCATACATAATCAACTCCCCAGAGAGGATCAACATATTTGTCTGTGAGACATGACGGTGTAAGGCGACTTTCTGATTGGCGGGAAAACGAAATACGGCATCGACAATTTGGCGCTGCGCATCAATATCAAACACACAGACTTCAAGGCCCGCCACACCTGGAAAGGGTTTAAAGTCAATATTGGAAATATCCGTCTGCATAATCAGTACCACCTTTCAGGCTGGAATTTATGTCAAATTAATCTCTAATGCCAGCCATATCCTGATAAGAGCCATCATGCCTTCAAAAACATATAAAGACTTCACCCGCGCCCTCACATAGCTTAGAGACTATCTATGTCTGAACACACATCCTTAAATATTGCGATTTTCGGGGCCGGCTCCATTGGCTGCTATGTCGGGGGGCAGCTTGCTAGTACGGGGGCGCAGGTCACTTTTTTGGGTCGCTCCAGCTATCAAAAAGCCCTCACGGAAAACGGATTGACCCTGACCCATTTTAGCAAAGATCCGCTTATCATTCCGGCCAGTGGCTTTGCCTTTACACTTTCTCCCAAAGACATAGCCGGAGCAGATATTATATTAGTGTGCGTGAAATCCCAAGATAGCGCGGAGGCGGCGCGCGCGATTTTGCAACATGCCCGTCCAGACGCGGTGGTTATAAGTTTTCAAAACGGGGTCGGCAATAGCGAGACTTTACAGGAGATCCTGCCAGATCATATCGTTCTGGGAGCGGTTATCCCTTTTAATGTCACGGGCAAGGGCGCAGGCGTTTTCCATAGCGGCACTGACGGGGAGCTAACCATTGAAGCCCGTCCAAACCCGCTTTTGACTGATTTGCAAAACGCTTTTCAGGCAGCGGGACAAGGCTGTATATTATCAGACGATATCAAAGCCGTACAATGGGGCAAATTGCTGGTTAATCTCAATAATGCCCTGAACACATTAAGCGGTGGGACATTATATGAAGGGCTTATCCAGAGAAATTACCGCAAATCCATGGCCGATATGGTTGAAGAGGCTTACGACGTCTTAAAAGGTGCGGGTATCACACCGGCCCCTTTTGGGCAGGCCGACCCCGAGAAAATGATCAAAACCCTACGCCTTCCCAATATCGCCTATAAGACCATTACGAATTCTATTGTGAAAATTGATAAACGGGCGCGCTCCTCTATGCTGGATGATCTGGAGGCGGGTCGCGCACCAGAAATAGATTATCTGCAAGGCGAAATCGTAAAGCTGGCGCGCAAAACGCAACAAAGCGCCCCGATTAATCAGGCGATATTAGACAAGGTAAAAGCCGTTTTTAAAACGGGTAACTCACCCAATTTATCCGGCAAGGAGATTTATAAGATCATCCAAGCCGCGAAGTCTTAAACACGCAAAATTCTAAGGGATTTGCGACCCTGTTTTGCTATAGCCAAATCAGCTTTCATTTACGAGGTCTTGTTAAGCCTTCATTAAACTCTGAAATTTTTAATACAGACGCTAAAATCGTCAAAACCCTATGGCCATTATCGCTTTCATTTTCAGGGCCTTGTTAATCTCTTGATAAGACATGGTGAAATTTGCTTTCATAATCACGCCCCTGTTTAGACTTCATAAACCATAATAGTTTATGACCGCATCATGGCTTCCGCTTTGCAAAAGACACAGGCTATAGACTTATCCACCCATCGTCGCCCCAAACGCGAGGCGGGAAATTATAAGGCCGTTGAAATGCTTATCGAGCCCGGTGCAGAAAAGCTTTTAGAGGATATGGGGCGTCTGATGAAAAGTAAGGCCCGCTCCAAAGTGATAGACGCCGCGCTCACCCTTATACGCGAAAACCATCATATCTCGGAGGTAAAGGCGTGGTTTTCCGAGCCTCGCTTTGCTCCGTCTCGGCGCACAACTATCCGTATCTCCAATGAAAATGCGCAATATCTCTCTTTCCTTGCCGCCCTCGTAGAAAAGGGTCGCCCCGCCATTCTTTTAGATTTGGTCTATTTTGCAGCGGTGAATTTAAGCCGCGAAGATTTGGAAAGCCTGCGCCACTAAACCCAACACCCGCACCGTGGAAATTGGGTAAAATGCAAATGACCCTAGCGGGATTTTAGGGGCTTTGGGCGACTTATCATCTGAACTTACATGCTGATTTGTAATTTATACGCGGCTCGGATAGGTTGAACCATGCTTGAGCTTATATTCCAAACCCGCGATTTATCCTCCTTCATCCCCCAACTCACGCAGGGGCAATGGACACTCCATATCCTTATCTTCGGGTTAAACCTGCTCTTATTCCTATTTGCCACGCCCCTGCTTAAACTGATTGACCCGGATACAAAGCCGGCAAAAGTTCGGATGTTCCAAGGCTTGAACATTCTTTTTCTCGGCCTGCACGCAACAGATTTACTGCTGTTAGGGGCCAATAGTAATTACCAGCATTATTTCATAAATCTTGGATATACGCTGGTCGTGATCTATTTAACCATGTTGATTTACAGCATTTTCGGGGCGCTGACCAAACGCCGCTTTGGGCGCAAAAAAACAGTGGATGAGAAAACCGTCTTTGTAGAGACCTATTCCTCCCGTCTTGTTAACCTCGTCATGCTGGTTATTATCTGGTTCACCGCCATTTATGCTCTCATTAAAATATGGGGCGCGGATAGTCTTTTAGAAACGACAGGTGTCTACGGAATAATCGCAGCATTCCTCGCCTTTACCAGCTCGATCTGGGCGCCAGACATCCTCAGCGGGCTTATCATTTTGAACTCGGATACGATTGAGGATGGTGACGTCGTTAAAATAGATGGTCATCCGAATGAATATGTGATTTCGCGTATTACCCTGATCTATATGGTGCTCTATGATATAAGGCAGAACAACCGCGCCATTATCCGTAATTCCAAATTTATGGATCAACGTGTCGATAATTATTCGCGCGTGGCCAGTACGCGGGGCTTGCGCCAATCTATCGTCTATAAAATTGGCTACCCGCAATTTACCGGACACAGACAAGCCAGACTTGAACAGCTTGCCGCCTTTAAGAAAAATATTGATGATATGTTTTCCACCGCCAATGAGGCTTGTAAGGAAAAGGAAGATATCAAAATCAATGAGAGCAAACCCTTTGACTGGGCCTTAACCAGCACGGGGGATTACGCGCTTGAATATACCTTATGGGTTTATCTGGAGCGCATACCCAGTACGAAAATTACCCGCGCAATCCGCCAACATCTGATCGGGACATTATTTAAAGTCAATGAAGCTATTTATGATGCTTCCATCGCCGAAGATATTGATCTCTCAACACCGGATGTTTTATCGGTAAATGTCGCCAAGCCGCCTAGCCTTGCAACATCATCCCCTCCGGTAAAACAGGCTCCAAAATCCGCTAAGGGCGGTGATTTAATTGCTTAATAAAACCTGCTTTTAGCGCTGGTTACTCTTCTATTCCCAGGCTGGATTTAAGCGGGCCTTCTTTGGGCATGCCAATAGCATGAAAACCGCCGTCAACATGGTGCGTCTCACCCGTACAAGACAAACCAAGGTCAGAGAGCAAATAAAGCGCAGCGCCCGCGACACCGACAGGGTCTGTATTATCCTGCATGGCGCTGGCAGCTTTGTTAAACCTAAACATATGACGTCCAGACCCAATTCCGGCAGCTGCCAAGGTTTTAATCGGCCCGGCAGAAATCGCATTCACACGGATTTGACGAGGCCCCAGATCAGCAGCAATATAGCGCGTCGAGGCTTCAAGAGCGGCTTTGGCCACGCCCATGACATTATAATTGGGCACAACACGCTCAGAGCCTAAATAGGTCAATGTCACCATCGCCCCGCCGTCATTCATAATATGGGAGGCCCGACGGGCCGCATCAACGAAACTATAGGCTGAAATATCTAGGGCGGATTTAAAACCCTCACGCGTGGTATTATCAACAAAAGAGCCTTCAAGCTGGTCTTTACCGGCAAAAGCAATTGCGTGCACCAGAAAGTCTATCTTACCCCAGGCTTGTTCGAGCGTATGGAAAGTCGCTTCCATTTGCTGGTCATTAGTGACATCACAATCACACAGGATAGGCTCTGCGTTTGAACCTTTTGGCTGCACGCTTTCAGCTAATGGCTTTACGCGGCGCAGTAATTTATCGCCCTGATAGGTAAAGGCCATCTCAGCGCCTTGGGCGGCTAATTGTCTGGCAATCGCCCATGCGATAGAGTTTTTATTCGCCACGCCCATTATAAGGCCGCGCTTACCAGCCATTAAATTGCCCGTCGGAAAAATCTGTTCAGTCATAAAGTCTCACTTTCGCCTCCACGTCTAATCGTCTTGAGCTTAAAATACAATATTGCCGTGATATATTCTGCTTTTATGCTGAAATTTATTGTCAGGTCTTGCATATAAACACGCCAAAATACGTAATTTGAACATACTTTCACGGTCGGCTATATATAGCCCCGTCAGGCGTATAGTGGTGAAAACATGGCTACTCACCACCTAAAGTCACCCAAATGCCAAAGCTTAAATTGCGACTTTACGTCGCTAAAATGCGGGTTTTATAGGAATTTACACGCCTAGATACAGCAGATGATAGATTATATCCTAGACCATATACATTAATGCTATAATATAGCATTGACGCAAACTTATATGATACCTCATATAAATTACGTTAATTTGCAGGTTGTGGACGTCTTTCTACTGTGCCCCGTAGAAACGACCACGACCTGTCCTTCGTTAAAGGGTCAGACATAATCTGTGATCCCAAATACGTGTATCGGAATTAGACCTTCGAAAAAATTACACTGCCATTTGTGCCGCCAAATCCAAAACTATTGGACATAACAGAGTTAAGCGCCACTTGACGTGTCTCTTGTACGATATTGACGGGGGGTAATTCAGGATCAATTTCTGTAATATTTATACTTGGGGCAACAAAGCCCTGATCCATCATAATCAAGCTATAAATCGTTTCCTGAACACCGGCAGCCCCCAGACTATGGCCTGTCATGGATTTGGTGGCAGAAATAAGCGGGCTTGTCTTATCCCCGAATACACGGGCTATCGCCTTGGTTTCGGCGACATCCCCTACCGGGGTCGAAGTGGCATGGGGATTGATATAGTCAATTTTATCAATCTTGCGGCTTGCCGCATCCTTTAGCGCCATATTCATGGCCCGCTCTGCCCCCTCACCGCTCGGCGCGACCATATCATAACCATCAGATGTGGCCCCGTAACCGGTGATTTCCGCATATATTTTCGCCCCGCGGGCTTTGGCGTGCTCATAGCTTTCCAAGACAACCATGCCGGCACCGCCCGCAATGACAAACCCGTCCCGACTGACGTCAAAAGCGCGACTGGCCGTATTCGGCGTATCATTATATTTGCTACTCATTGCGCCCATGGCATCAAAGAGAGAGGTGAGTGGCCATTCTATTTCTTCTCCCCCGCCAGCAAACATAACGTCCTGTTTGCCCCATTGGATTTGTTCACATGCCGCCCCGATACAATGCAGGGATGTCGTACATGCCGAGGTGATGGAGTAGTTCACACCCTTGATTTTAAAATGGGTAGCAAGTGTGGCCGAAACGGTTGAGGACATGGCCTTTGGCACCGCAAATGGCCCGATACGTTTCGGGCTGGTATTTTTACGGGTTATGTCAGCCGCGCGTACGATTTCTAAAGCGGACGGCCCGCCAGAACCCGCAATAATGCCCGTGCGCGGATTTGAAATCATCTCTTCTTCCAGTCCGGCATCTTCAATGGCTTCCATCATCGCAACAGCCGACCATCCCGCCGTATCCGCCATAAAACGAAAAGAGCGCTTGGGGACATGTTCCTTGGCAATCAATGTCGGGCGGCCAGAAATTTGCGAGCGAAAGCCCATCTCTGTCTGGGCCTCATCTGTCCGTATTCCCGAACGACCGGCTTTTAAGCTCTCAGTGACTTCCGAGACATTATTGCCAATACAGGATACGATACCCAGACCTGTTACAACAACACGCTGCATTTATGCCTCTCCATCTTCGGGAACAAACAAGCCAACACGCAGGTCCTTTGACTTGTATATCAATTCATCATCAGCAAACATTCTGCCGTCGGCTATACCTAAAACAAGTCGGCGCCGAATAACACGTTTTATATCGATTTCGTAACGCACTTTTTTAACATCGGGTGTAACTTGACCGGTGAATTTCACTTCCCCGACACCCAAAGCGCGTCCGCGCCCCGGCGAGCCTGACCAGCCAAGCCAGAACCCGACCAATTGCCACATCGCATCCAGACCCAGACAACCCGGCATAACAGGGTCGCCGCTAAAATGGCACTCAAAGAACCACAAGCTGGGGTCCACATCCAATTCGGCAATGATCTTGCCTTTATCATAATCCCCGCCCGTTTCGGAAATATGATCTATCCGGTCGAGCATTAACATGGGCGGCAGAGGTAATTTTGCATTACCTTGTCCAAAGAGGCTATGCGTGCCGCTTTCGATCAAGTCATCATAATCATATGAAGATTGGATTTTTTTCATGGAATAGACCCTGTTTTCGAGTGCAGGATAAACTATGACTGCGTAAACTCAAGTGATCTTAAACAGAAATACGCGGTTTGTTGGGTACAATTTCACCAAGGCGTCTAAACTATCATCAAAGCCTTGCTTTAAAGGGGCATTGCTCCCCAAAAATAAGCAGCTTTGGCCCAACCTTTATGGCCGTTTTGCGATCTGAACTTACACCACCCCTGCCCGTCACAACTCTCAAGCTTTAACAAAGCCTGCGCGGCAATTACGGCCTCTATGCGCGAGCCTTGATCGGCGCGCCTATAAAGGGATGTTTCTTCCAAGGCCAGCACCATACGCTCGCCCGACAATGCCGGCTTATGTATCCAGCTTTCATCGCCGTGAATATCTCGAACTTTTCGCCAAAATTCTGTTTCGGCCACAACAATAAGAGGCAGGCCGCGGCGACGATATTGCCACGCCACAGAATGTCCGAGGCTTGGCCCCGTCCGTCCATTTACGGTTCCGACCTTTAAAGACACATAGCGCGGCACCGCAAAGCCCGATGGGGTTTCACTCGGGGCGACCTTATGAAAATTATCACCGCGGGGTAAATCAGCTTCAAGCTGTGTAAACCGGGTAGGTTGAAGGTGCGGGTCTGACGGCGCATTTTGTGCAAAAGCCGGAGACAGAGCCGCGAGGCTGATGCTCGTAAAAATCAGACATGTCGTCAAAATTTTCAATCCAATATCCCGCCAATATTCCATTATGGCTTAACGGTCCCACATGGCGCCCGTTCAGGCTTTGTGTAACAAAGCTCTAAATGAGAAGTAAATTTTTACAAATTTACCGCTATTAACAGGATTTTTGGATTATTTATGGCCCTATAGCGAGAGTTACGGTTAAATAAGTAAACAATCGCAATGCACGCTTGATAAGTGTGGTAATGCTGCCCAAAAAAGACTATATTCAAATAGTGAGTCTCACAGGTAAAGCCGCCCTGAAGGACCAAAGGAATAAGAGCCCTTATGACAATGAAGAATTCGACAGCCAGCCAGCCAAGGGTGATTGTGACCCGCAAATTGCCTGAAAGTGTTGAAGCAAGGCTCGGCGACTTATTTGATGTACAGCTTAATGCAAGTGACGAGGCCATGTCCCGCAAGGCCTTGATCGAGGCCGTACAAAATTGTGATATACTTGTCCCGACCGTGACAGACCAAATCGACGCCGAGATCATCGAGGCGGCTGGGCCGCAGCTTAAACTCATCGCCAATTTCGGAGCGGGGACAGATCATATAGATGTCGCCGCCGCCTATGCCAAAAAAATCATGGTCTCAAATACGCCCGGTGTTTTAACTGAAGATACCGCAGATTTTACAATGGCCCTTATTTTGGCCGTTCCCAGACGCTTGGTTGAAAGTGACAGGCTAACACGGTCTGGCGGTTTTGATGGCTGGGCCCCAACGGGTATTTTAGGCCACCGCATACGCGGTAAAAAATTGGGCATAATCGGCCTTGGCCGAATTGGTCAAGCCGTCGCCCGCCGCGCCTTAGCCTTTGGGCTTGAAATCCATTATCATAATCGGCGGCAAGTCTCTGAGCCGATTGAAGCTGAACTTCAGGCAAAATATTGGGGCAATTTGGACGCCATGCTCAGCTCGGTTGATATAGTCTCGATTAATTGCCCTTCCACACCCGCCACCTATCACCTCATTAATGAGGCCCGATTGGCCTGTATGTCACCAGAGGCCTATATCATTAATACAGGGCGCGGTGAGATCATTGACGAAGCCGCCTTGGCCAAGGCCTTAAAAGAGGGGCGTCTTGCAGGGGCAGGACTGGATGTCTATGAAAATGAGCCAAAAATACATCCAACCTTAATGGGCTTGCCTAATGTCATTTTATCACCCCATACGGCTTCGGCGACACATGAATCCCGACAAGAAATGGGCGAAATAGTCATGATTAATATTCGGGCTATGCTTGACCATCATGCCTGCCCGGATAGGGTTTTGCCGCCGCGAAATTCTCTTTCAAAGGCCTCTTAAGAGATCAGGGGAGCGCCTCGAAATGTCTGAGAGCCAAACCCGCCCCCATTATAAAACATGATTAAAAGTCAGGCCATTTGCATGTGGTCAGGACCGCGTAATCTGTCCACTGCCATGATGCGCAGCTTTGGTGCGCGAGCCGATATGACGGTCTGGGACGAGCCTTTTTACGGCCCCTATCTTATAAAGAGCGGGAAAGATCATCCGGGTCGCGATGAGATCATAGCGCTTCACGAAACAAATGCCGACATCATCGCCGCGCAATGTCAGGCGGGGGTGAAAACCCGTTTTCATTTCCAGAAACATATGCCCCACCACATGCTTGAGGGCTTCCCGCTGGAGTGGACACATAAGGCCCGACATTTTTTTCTTATTCGGCATCCCGCGCGCGTCATTGCTTCATATGGTAAAAATAAACCAGATATGGATATGCGCGATATCGGCTTTGCTGATCAAGTCCGCTTTTACGAAAAACTCTCAGCAGAAACGGGGAGAAGGCCGCCTATAATTGATAGTTTTGATATTTTATCCCAGCCCAAAAAAGCGCTTCGCGCCTTATGCAAAGCGATACATATAGATTTTGATGAGGCTATGCTCTCTTGGGCGCCAGGTCCCCGTCCCGAAGACGGCGTCTGGGCGAAATATTGGTATAAATCCGTGATAAATTCGACGGGGTTTAAAGCCTCGCCCGCAACCAGACCTGTGATAAGCGGTGCGCATGCTGCCCTCTACGCGCAAAGCCTGCCGCTTTATGAGCAGCTAAAAGCTCGCAAACTGAAAATAGACTAATAACCATTTCACCCAAAAACTCCTCAAAAACTCCTCTGGGGTGATCACCTATGGTTAATTTTAAACGGGCCAAAAAGTGTAAAAAACCCGTCAATTCGCCCGAGCGGTGAATGGAGTCGCAATATATCCCCGCCCTGCCAAGATGGTACTCCCCAAATGGAGTAAGATTATGAAATTAGTCATGATAAGTCTCGCGGCGTCATTGTGTATGGTCGCAAGCCCGGCCTTAGCCAGTAGTCAATCCGGATATAATGTCTCGCAAGAAAACCGCGTAACAGTTTACCGCGGACAGTCGTCAAGTCTAAACTACAATGCGATTGCGACATTACAGGCACAAAAATTACAGGCTGAAAGCCTCGCCTCTCAAGAAAGAATAGCCCGCGCCCAAATCGCGGCCAGCGAGCGTCAAAGCGCCCGTGAGGCGGATCTTGAAAGACGCAGACTGCGCCTTGATCGGTCCATCTTCGTAGATCGTCCAAGCCGGATTTTCGGTACGAACCGTGGATCCTCGCGTAGATTTGGCGGACAAAGATTTATTAACCCGATTGGGAGCACGCGGTTTTAGGACGAAAGTTCTGTAACCCGATGGTCATTCTGAACTGCAATTGGGGCAGTTTGGATCGCGGGGAAGTTTAACTTTACGAGCTTCCCCGGCCAGACCGTTATAAATCCAGATGGAGCCAAAAATATTTTGGCCCGCACCCGTAATTATTTTAATCGTCTCTAGGGCCATAGCAGACCCGATAAGGCCGGCCAAAGCGCCCACAACACCCACTTGCGCACATGTCTCGGCTTGGGGCGGAATTTCAGGTACCCAGCACCGATAGCACGGCCCGCCCTTCCCACCTGAGAACGCAGCAAGCTGTCCGTCCCAGCGCCCTAAAGCCCCTGAAACCAGCGCAATCTTATGGGTAAGGCTTGCGGCATTGATATCAAACCGTGTCTGGAAATTATCTACCCCGTCAAGAATGACGTCATGGTCGCCCAAAATATCTGCGGCATTTTTATGGGTTAGTTTTTCAGCAATAACACTCACGCTTAGCTCGGAATTTATGTCCTGTAAGGCCTTAGACATGGCCGTGACCTTAGAGGTTTTTATATCTGCCTGGGTGAATTGTATCTGGCGTTGCAGATTAGACAGAGCGACCACATCATCATCAATGAGCGTGATATGGCCAATACCGGCCGCAGCCAAATAAAGACCGGCTGGCCCGCCAAGCCCGCCAGCCCCGACAATCGCAATACGGGCGGCCATGAGAGCTTGTTGGCCAGGCCCGCCTATTTCTTTTAAAACCAGATGGCGGGCATAGCGTTCAACATTTTCTGGCGTCATACCAACCTACGCAGCTTTAGGTTTGGCGCAAATAATCTCGCCCTATACACTATCATCAAATAAAGGTGTCGAGAGGTAACGCTCGGCAAAACTTGGAATAATTGTCACAATCCGCTTGCCTTTCATACCGGGTCGTCCCCCAACCAAGAGGCTGGCGGCAACCGCCGCGCCAGAGGAAATTCCAATCGGCACGCCTTCTTGGGCCGCGACATGTTTTGCCGTGCCAAAAGCAGCATCGCTGGAAATTTTTACAACCTCGTCAATGACATCCATATTTAGTACATTTGGCAGAAAGCCCGCCCCAATACCTTGAATTTTATGAGGGCCTTTTTTGCCCTCAGACATCATCGGACTGCCTTCAGGCTCAACTGCTATGATCTGAATGTCAGGGTTTTTCTCTTTAAGATAAGAACCTGCGCCTGTCACAGTCCCGCCAGTGCCAACACCGGCAATAAAGACATCGACCTTACCCTCACAATCATTCCAGATTTCCGGACCCGTCGTCTTAAAATGAATAGCCGGATTGGCAGGGTTATCAAATTGTCGGGCCTGTACCGCCCCCTCAATTTCCTCGCAGAGCGCATCGGCCTTGGCCATCGCCCCCGGAATACCGCCAGATGCCTCTGTCAGGACAAGCTCGGCCCCGAGTATTTTCATCATCTTGCGCCGCTCAATCGACATTTGCTCAGGCATGACCAAAATCGCTTTATAGCCCTTAGCCGCTGCCGCAAAGGCCACCGCTATACCCGTATTGCCTGAAGTCGGCTCAACAATTGTCCCGCCGGGTTTCAGCTTGCCTTCTGCCTCTAAGGCTTCAACCATGGCTATGCCGATACGGTCCTTGACAGACGCCATAGGATTAAAAAATTCGAGCTTATAACATAAATCCGCAGGCACGCCTTCCGTCATGCGCGGGAAACGCACCAAAGGCGTCGAGCCCATTGTTTGCAAGATATTTTCAAAAATTCGTCCACGCCCGGTAGCAGCACTCTTTGTCATTCCATGTCCTTTATAACTTTAACTCTCACGTCATGTCCTTATGCCGATATTTACACCTATTCGTCCAGTTTAAAAAAGTTCTTGTTTTGTTCTCAATATGCTATAAGGCGGTTATCCCCTTAACATACGGTGTAGACTCATGAATACTATATATGGTAGTGGCAGTTTATGCTTAGATTTTTCGCTAACATAAAATACGTCAAGAAAATATTGCTCTGGGGTCTGCTCCCCATTGGCGCAATTGTTGGGATTGTATTTGAGGACGCGATTTCAGAGGCTGCCGACGACGCAGGTGTTACAGACGCGGTTGCGAGTGTTATTGGGTTTGTCATGACGTCTTTATGGGGAGCTTTTGCTTTAGCACTGTTTTTCATTATCTTTGGTTCTGTTGCGACCTTGTATATTGAAGACTGGATAAAGCAGTACAACAGACAGCCTGGAAAGAAAAAAGAAGCAATGCTTTTTGCTTATGCAGACGACAAGCATGATCCTCACATGTATAATCTGCACGAAGCACATTATAATATAAAAAATTGGCAGATAACTAATCCAAGCTGTCAAAATTTTTTCGTTGAACTTGAAGACATACTTAAAGATTACACTATTTAGGTTTATTCAGACACGGAAGAAATAAAGTGGTGCGAATGGCACTCGACTGAAAGATATGTGTCTATTCACTTTGAGAAATTGCCCCCTAACTCGTGGTTTGTTGTTGTTATAACAGATGAGAGTATTTCCGCCGATAGGAGGCAGGGTAGCCAGCAAATTAAGAACTCTATATCAATAGAATACGATGCGGCTATTGGTATTTTAAAAGACGCTACAGGAATGGATGTCAGGAAAGACTATGAAAAAATTAGTTAGCCTTAAGCAAGCCCAAAAAGACCCTAAAGCTATGAAGAAATTCATTCGCGAACATAAAGGCGACCAGATCGAAAGTAATGACTTCGATAAGGTATTTTGCTCTATGACTGGCTCGGGAACACGCTCAAAAGCTCTGGAAGCATCTCTAAAGGGCGCTGACGACGATTATACATAAATTCAGCTCTTGTGTGTATTTATGTAAATGCTTTCTGCTGACCCATATGTGAGTGCCTTTAATGGTACGCTTTAGGTGCATGAAGAAGCCTTCAATAGTGTTTGTTGTTTCACCATCTGGCCCGACATATTGTTCTTTTGAATGAATTACGGTCTTATGCATATAGTGTTCTTCGTGACCTAGGTTCATATAGCTTGGTAGCTCATCTGTATGGATTTCGGTGCCAGCTTTAATATTCTCGCCAATATGAGGGAATAAAGTAAATTCACGACGATTTGGGATAACTCTTGTTATAACTTCACCGTCTTTTTCTGCCATACCAAAGACAATGGCTTTACCTTTACCACCATGAGCGCCTTTTTTACGACCGCCTATGAAGACTTCATCGACTTCAACTTGCTTACCATAACCGCCTAAAGGCGTATCGCCATCAACAGCGGCCATATGCTTGCGTATTTCATGCCCCATGCGCCATGCTGTTTTATAGGTAACTCCTAGCTGGCGTTCTAATTCCTTCGCAGATACGCCATTACGGGACTTAACGAATAAGAATATCGCGAAAAACCATAATTGTAGAGAAGTGCGGGACTTCGCGAACGGCGTTCCGACTGTAGGGTGCAGATGATGACCGCACCATTGGCAAGAATAAGCGCGTTCAGCCTTAATGCGATACCATTTAGCGCTTTTTTTACACTTAGGGCACTCGTGGCCTTGACCATAACTATTCTCAAATAGGTGGCTTAAACATGCCTCATCATCAGGGAAGCGCTTGAAGAAGTCTTGTATAGTTTGTTTCATACCTAATATATAGATATAGCGTTACCGTATGTCAAGGGGATAATCGCCTGCTATAAAGTTAATGACGGAGACTTTATGGTTGCACGCATTTCGACAATCGCTTTTGCCGGCACAGAGGCCCGCCTTATAGACGTACAGATACAAATCGCGTCTAGTGGCAGTGGGTTTTCCATGGTCGGGCTGGCGGATAAATCTGTATCTGAAAGTCGCGACCGGGTTTGGGCGGCCTTTTCAGCCATTGGGCTGGAACTACCTTATAAACGCACGATTATTAATTTGGCACCTGCCGATATGCCCAAAGAAGGCGCGCATTATGATCTACCGATTGCATTGGGATTAATGGCCGCTATCGGGGCTGTACCGGCTGATGCGATTGACGGCTTTCTCGCCATTGGCGAATTGGCACTGGACGGGGCTATTGCCTCTGTTCCTGGGGCTTTGCCCGCGGGAGTTTGCGCGAATAGCCACAATCTGGGCTTGATATGTCCTCACGCAAATGGCGCTGAGGCGGCATGGGCGGGCGATATGTCAATTCTGGCTCCTCAAAATCTTGTGCAACTCATTAATCACTTTAAAGGCACGCAGCTTTTAAGTCGGCCAAAACCCGGCGAATTACGTCAAGCGACACTCGAATATGATCTCAAAGATGTGCGAGGTCAGGAAACGGCCAAACGTGCCCTCGAAGTCGCCGCTGCAGGCGGGCACAACATGCTTATGGTCGGGCCGCCCGGCTCGGGTAAATCCATGTTAGCGGCGCGCCTGCCGGGTTTATTACCGCCTCTTTCCCCCGAAGAATTACTAGACGTTTCCATGGTCCATAGCGTGGCCGGATTACTTAAACGCGGCCAATTATCCCGCCAGCGCCCTTTCCGCTCCCCCCACCATTCTGCCTCTATGGCGGCTATGGTTGGCGGCGGGGTCAAAGCCAAACCCGGAGAGGCTTCTTTGGCTCATCGCGGGGTTTTATTCCTGGACGAACTGCCCGAATTTTCTGCCCATGTTCTGGATAGTTTACGCCAGCCCTTGGAAACTGGAGATATATCTGTGACCCGCGTGAATGCCCATGTACGCTATCCGGCACGTTTCCAGCTTATAGCCGCCATGAACCCTTGTCGGTGCGGAACTGGCGGGGCAGACGGTATTGCCTGTCGCCGTGGTGAGCGATGCTCGGTAGATTATCAGGCCCGTATTTCCGGCCCCTTTATGGACCGTATGGATATCCAGATAGATGTACCTGCTGTCACGCCGGCCGATCTGGCTTTGCCGTCTTCAAAAGAAGGTAGTCTTGAGGTTAGCCAACGTGTGGCCAGCGCTCGCGAACTACAAATGGCGCGAAATGGCGGCCTTACAAATGCGGAACTAAGCCCGCAAATGCTGGATCAGGTCGCCCAACCCGATAGTGAAGGCCAAAAACTGCTCATTCAAGCGGCGGAAACATTGGGCCTTACCGCCCGCGGATATCACCGCGTTTTACGTCTGGCGCGGACTTTGGCCGATTTATCAGGCTCTGAGAGTATTCACCGTGTGCATATAGCCGAAAGCCTCTCCCATAGACGCGCACGCAAGGGGTTAATATCCAATACTCCACGCAAAAACAGCAAATCCTCCCCGGCCTATAAAATCCCCCCAAAATCATGAAATTCTTACCAAAAATCAGGTAAAGCCTTCTAATTTCACGTCTCTTATCGCCCTCGCCACAGTTCAAATATAAGGGCTTTTACGGATAATTTGGCAGGTCATATCGCAAATACAGACTATTTCATGGATTTATACCAATTTAGTAAGACTTTTTTTAGGTTAAAGCGGCTAATCTGAAAATTAATCGCCTAGATTCGATTCATTATAGGATATGACATGTCGCCTGACGATATTTTTGCAGCACAAATGTGGCCTTGGCCGGACCCGCTTATCAAGCGCGATGCTACGGGTAGAATACTGTTCTTAAACTCTGCTTTTTTGAGTATTTACGGCGGTCGGGTTGAAGATTGGCAAGGCAATATTGTCTCAGGATGGCCGACACCGCAAGGCGGCCCGACACCGACGCGTTTTGAAACGCGCATCCCTTCAGCACAGGGTGAAATCATTTATGACTGGATAGAATACACGCTCGCAGATGGACATGCTCTCGCAATCGCCCGCGATGTCACAGCTTTTGCAACGCCGCCAACACCCCCGTCAGGCCTACCTGAAAGCGCGGCTATTGCGCCGCAAAACCAAACAATTCAAGCGCCCGTAACACAAAGCGAAGCTGTTCAAAATACACAGGCTGATCAATTCCAGCCCGCGCAGCTAGATGTACACTATCAAACTGAACAGCCCCTTACAGATGCGCCCGTCTTATCAGCACCTCAAGACCAGGTGGCAAATGCCCCAGCGCTGACCCCTTCTCTGGGTGCAGCGGCTGGCGCAGCGGCTATCGGTGCGGTTGCAGCCCCTGTCGCGCAAAACGCTATGGCAAATATGACGAGTCATGAAACGGATATGCCCTCTGTACAACAGCACGCGCCTTTGGATTCCATTCTAGACAAAGGACCGCAGGACTTTAGTGAGCCAGATATGGATATGCCCGCCGCCGCACCAGAGCCAACAGCGCAGCCAGAATACTCCGTAGTACAAGAGCCAGCTCCCATTACGGATGAAATGCCAAGCAGTGTGCCTGTCAGTGACATAGTTGAAAACACGCCTGACAATAACGCAGACAACAATATTGGACGGGATTATGAGCGCCGGGCCTTACCGATCGAAAATGATGATGCCGTGCTTGGAAATAATTGGCGTGATGCAGTTATTGCCAAAGCTGTAGGGTCCACCGAAGAAATAGAGGAAAGCAGCGCTGACGGTGCCCAGAACAATGACGAAACCGTCCCGCAAGATGCACCAAATGAAGAAAATTCTGAGGCCTACCGGATATTATTGGCCGAAGATAACGCCATTAACGCCTTATTGACGCGCACCTTGCTTGAGGCTGAAGGCTGCATTGTTGAAGTCGTCGAAGACGGCGCGCTCGCCGTCGAAGCCGTTAAAAACAATGTCTATGACATGATCTTCATGGATATGCGCATGCCAAATATGGACGGTCTGGAAGCCACTCGTAAAATTCGAGCGCTGGATCACAGATCTAAGAGCCTGCCAATTGTCGCCCTCACCGCAAATGCCTTTGATGATGATCGGAATGCCTGTTTTGATAGCGGCATGAATGACTTCATGACCAAACCTGTCTCGACGGAAGAACTCTCTGAAATGGTCAAGACATGGATGAAGAATCGCGATCAACGCCTCGCAAGCTAGGGCTTTAACGTTTAAGACGTCTCTCCATTCTGGATTTTAAAAACAGTATATAGACACTGCCCCTCGAACAGGGCAGACTGTGTTCTATGCCTACGCAATCACTCCTTAAAAAACTCGACGAAACCTTCCTCGTCTCTGAGATTTTTGCCAGTCGGAAAATGGCCGCCATGTTAGCGCTGGGCGCAAGTGCCGGACTACCAATATTGCTTGTCTATACCGTTCTGTCTGGCTGGTTAAGAGAGGCGGGCGTTAGCCGTTCAACGATCGGGTTTTTTGTCATTGTCGGTTTTGCCTATTCCCTTAAATTCTTATGGGCCCCGCTTGTTGACCGCCTCAAAATTCCCGGCTTTTGTACCTTATTGGGCCAAAGACGCGGCTGGATATTATTTTCAATTCTCGGCACGGCACTCGCTATGCTCGCCATGTCGGTACAAGACCCGACAACAAATCTAGGGGGCGTGGCCCTGTGCGCTGCCCTTATCGCTTTTTCATCTGCCACGCTGGATATCTGTGTGGATGCGTGGCGCGTGGACAGCGCAAATAACACCGAACAAGCCGCCATGTCCGCCGTTTATCAACTCGGCTACCGCTTTGGTATGATCGCCGCCGCCTCTGGCGGATTTATTCTGGCCGATATTGGCGGGTTTAAACTCACCTATTCTGTTTTGGCGCTAGTGGCCTTTATAGGGGGCTCAACTCCTTTATGGGCCGGAGAACCCAATTGGGTGCGTGATAAATTTAGACCAGAAAACAGATCTCTTTTTTCTACGCTTAGTCTTTTCAGTGCTGGCCTGTTCACACTTTTTGCGATCGCCGCCTTTTTATATTTTGGCATGGTAGAGGGCGGTTATCTACGGCGCGCAGGCGCTCTTATTAAATCTGGATTTAACGCAGCGCTTTCGGGCTTTTCTGATCAAGGACGAACCAGGCTTGGGGCCAGCTTGCTTATATTTACCTTTTTACTGCCCTTTTTAGGCACAATTTATTTCCTGACATTAGGACGTAAATTACTCGCACAAGAACGAACATATACCATACCCATTATTGGCGACCTCGCTGACCTTGTCCGCCGAACCGGATGGATGGCGCTTTTGGTTTTTGCGGTCGTGGCGACATACCGCATTAGCGATACAACCATGGGGGTTATGGCCGTGCCCTTTTATATTGATATCGGATATTCGAAATCTGTTATCGGCGTTGTCAAAGGGGCCTACGGCATTACCATGCTTATTTTTGGCGCTTTCTTTGGAGCCTGGTCAGCCAGCAAGCATGGCTTAGCCCGCGCTATGATTATCGGGGCTATTTTGACCATTATCACAAATCTGGTTTTTGCGTGGCTCGCGAGTATCAGCGAACCTAAGACCGCCTATCTCTTTGCGACAATTGGAGCCGATAATATCGCGGCTGGCTTTGCTGGCTCTGTCTTTATCGCCTTTATGTCTATTCTGACCAGCAAGACTTATTCAGCCTCTCAATATGCGCTTTTTTCATCCCTCTTTGCCTTTTACGGCAAGAGCCTTGCGGCCTATTCTGGCGTACTGGCCGATAAAATAGATTATATGTGGTTTTTCGTTGTGACCTCGGCTTTTGGCCTCCCCGCTTTAATTTTCGTCATTTTTGCATGGCTATCGGGTTTTACTGAAAGTGTTGACGAAAATGCCATGGCGAAAACACGTATTTAAGCTTGCACCCCGCCCACATTTTCGCCAATTTATCAGCTTATGAACGCCGCGACTGACATCCCGAAAAAGCCGCAAAAAGTGACACCTATGATGGCGCAATATTTGTCCATCAAGGCTGAGGTGGGCGAGGATGCTTTGCTGTTTTACCGAATGGGGGATTTTTACGAGCTGTTTTTTCAAGACGCTGTACTGGCGGCTGAAGCACTCGATATTGCCCTTACAAAACGCGGCAAGCATGACGGGGCCGATATACCCATGTGCGGCGTGCCGGTTCATGCCTCGGAAACCTATCTGCAACGGCTTATAAAAAAGGGTTTTCGCGTGGCGGTATGCGAGCAGACCGAAAGTCCCGCAGAGGCCAAAAAGCGCGGATATAAAGCGGTTGTACGCCGCGAAGTGGTTAGGCTTGTCACACCGGGCACCTTGACTGAAGACAGCCTGCTTGATGCGCGGGGATCGAATTTCATACTGGCCCTTGGGCGCACACATGCGGGGGATTATGCTTTGGCATGGGCGGATATTTCCGTCGGGGACTTCTATGTCAGCGATGTAGAAAGTGATCGCCTCATATCTGAAATTACGGCCCTCTCCCCGCGCGAAATCCTGCTCTCTGAGAGCCTTTATCAGGACGGAGAATTTATGGCCGCTCTGGGATTGCCGCCTGCCGCGTTTACACCACTTGCCGCGACAAAATTTGATCCCCGCAGCGCGGAACGCCAGCTCAAATCCTGTTTTGATGTCAACAGCCTTGACGGTTTTGGGGCTTTTTCCAAAGCCGAAATATCTGTCGCAGGGGCCTTGCTGGATTATCTTGAACTGACACAAGCCGGGGACCCGGTACGGCTCTCCCCGCCCAGACGCCGGGCGGCCAGTGGCTATATGGCGATTGATCCGGCCACACGGCATAGTCTTGAAATTGAACGTACCCAACAGGGACGAAAGCAAGGCTCGCTCCTCTCTGTGATTGACAAAACGATTACAGGGCCCGGCGCACGCACTTTGAGCTATTGTCTGGCCAGACCCTTGATTGACGTTCAGGCTATAAAGGCCCGACTAGACGCGGTAGAGTTTTTTATTTCTGAAACAAGGCTGCGCGCTTCTATCCGAGAAAAGCTCAAAGAAGTGGGCGATATGGCGCGCGCTGTCAGCCGTCTGGCTCTCGGGCGCGGCGGCCCGCGAGATATACTCACCCTCGGGGCCAGCCTATATGCTGGCGAAGAAATCAGCGCCCTGTTTAACCCAAACCAAACATTGCCCGGTAATATCACACAGATACTTGATAGTCTGAGCCTTGCGCAAAAACCCGAAATTGCCAAACTGGCCCGTGACATTAGCAAGGCCTTTAAAAAGGACGTCCCAATGCTTGCCCGCGACGGCGGGTTTATCGCGCCGGGTTGGGACGCCGCCCTAGACGATCTGCGTAAATTGCGAGATGAGAGCCGCCGTATCATAGCGGGTCTGCAAGCCGATTATGCCCGACAAACCGATATTCCCAGCTTGAAGATAAAGCATAATAATGTGCTGGGCTATTTTATCGAGGTGACGCCCAAATACGCCGATGATATGCTGGCAAAAAGCACGAAAGAGGATGCCGAAAATATTTTCATTCACAGACAAACCCTTGTCTCTGGCGTGCGTTTTACGACCACTGAGCTTTCAGAACTTGATAGTAAAATTTCAGGTGCCGCCGACAAAGCGCTAACATTAGAACTCGCTATTTTCGAAACCTTCACCCAAAGGGTGACAGACCAAGCCGAGACTTTACGTAAAACGGCAAACGCCTTTGCCGTATTAGATATGCAAGTCGCTCTTGCCTTTTGGGCAAATGAAACACAGGCCGTGCGGCCCAAAGTCGATGATAGCGAGGTTTTTGATATTAAAGGTGGACGCCATCCCGTTGTCGAAGCTGCTTTAAAAAAATCCGGCGAGAGCGGATTTACGGCCAATGATTGCCGCTTGGATGCGCGCGGGGATAACGCTCCGCGCCTCACCTTGATTACAGGCCCCAATATGGCCGGTAAATCAACATATCTTCGACAAAATGCCTTGATGTTTATACTCGCTCAAGCCGGCAGTTATGTACCGGCGCAAAGCGCCCATATCGGCATATGTGAAACCATTTTTTCCCGCGTGGGGGCTTCGGATGATTTATCAAAAGGACGTTCCACATTTATGATTGAAATGATTGAAACATCGGCCATCCTCAATCAATCCACCGCAAAGTCCTTTGTCATTTTAGACGAGATCGGACGCGGCACCGCTACATTTGACGGATTGTCAATCGCGTGGGCCACGGCAGAGCACCTTCACCATGTCAATAAATGCCGGGCCTTATTTGCCACACATTATCATGAACTCACCGATCTGGCAGAAGATATGGCCCATGCCTCCAATGCATGTTTACATGCCAAAGAATGGGAAGGCGACCTGGTGTTCTTACATGACGTCAAACCCGGAGCCGCCGATAAATCCTACGGGGTGCAAGTCGCCAAATTAGCCGGTATGCCGCCCGCCGCCATTGAACGCGCCCGTGCCGTCTTATCAAAACTTGAAACCGACCATGACGGCGCAAGCGATAGTCTCGGCGCGCTCCCGCTCTTTTCAGCAACCCCGAGAGCTGTCAAAGCCGCACCCTCGAAAATAGAAAAAGCGATCGCTGATCTGGATATGGACAACCTCACCCCCAGATCTGCGCTTGATTTACTTTATGATTTAAAGGCGAAACTCTAATGGCCCGCAGACCCCGTATAAAAAAGAGTCTGGTAAAATCTGGACCTAAAACCTCCCAACTCAAAAAGTCCAAGCCTAAAAAGATCAAATTAAAAACGGCGAGCCTTAAAAAGGTTAAAACACGCAAATCAAACCCTCTTAAAAAAGGGGTGAAAAAAGCCCAGTCTAAAATTTCAAAAAAAGAGACGGCTCCAAAATTAAAACGCGACCAAAAAAGACGGTTTCGTAATAAAACAACTTTTGAAATACCCCCGCATTTACAAGCGGTTGAAAGCCCGATTAACGCACAACATATACGTCAAAAACTCACGGATATTTTCAACCAATATCCCGAGAGCTCCAAGAACAGGCCCCATGTTTTATCCTTGTTAAAAGAAACCCTGCATTCCGCCATGATGGACACTGAAGTCCAATTTATGAATGGACGCTTGGACGGGCTGGAAACTGCGCGCCTGATTGCGGCCATCCATGATGACATCATTACCGCGCTTTACGATTTTGTCGTAACCCATGTCTATAGAGCGTCAAACCCAACCAAAGCCGAACGTCTGTCTTTATGCGCTGTTGGCGGTTTCGGACGCGGTGAAATGGCGCCCCAATCCGATGTCGATCTTTTATTTATATTGGCCGATAAAAAAGGCTCGGCTTTTACTGAAAATGTCACGGAGTATATTTTATACATGCTCTGGGATATGGGGCTAAAAGTCGGCCATGCGACGCGCACAATCGAGCAATGCATTTCACTGGCAAAGGACGATCAGACAATTTTAACAGCCTTGTTGGATTTACGCTTCCTTAAAGGCGACAAAGATTTGGCCAAGGCACTGTTTTCAAAATTTCGCAAAGACATTACCAAGGGCAAAGGCCGGCGCTACATCTCAACCAAATTACAAGAAAGAGATGAACGTCATGCCCGCGAGGGTAATTCGCGCTATGTGATTGAGCCGAATATAAAAGAGGGTAAAGGCGGATTGCGGGATTTACATGTCCTGTACTGGATTGCACGCTTCCTTGACCGCGAAGGCGAAATCACAGACCCGCAACGTGCAAGCGATTATGTCAAAATGGGATTATTTGACGAAGCAGCTGCCACACGCTTTGTCCGCGCCGCCGATTTTTTATGGCGAACACGTATTCACTTACATTATCATGCAAAGCGGGCAACCGAGACACTTAGCTTTGATCATCAAACCGTCTTGTCGCGAAAAATGGGGCAGGCTTCAGGGCCGGTTGAAGAGGCTGTTGAGAAATTCATGCGTGAATATTTTACCAATGCCCGAGAAGTAGGAGCCTTAACCCGTATTGCCTGCGCCAAGTTGGAATCTGAAAATGCCATCTTATTACCCAAGGGCATTGACCGCTTTTTGCCTATGGCCCGCCGCCCGATGAAAGAAGAGGGTTTCGTCATTGATCATGGCCGCCTCATGTTCAAAGACCCTATGCATATCCGTGAAAACCCGGGATTGATTATGCGCCTGTTTGAGGTCTCTGGACGTTATAATCTTGATATTCATCCTGATGCTTTTTCCGCGATAAATTTTCGCCGCAATTTGATTGATACAGAGTTCAGGCGCGATCCTGAAATCGCTGAAATTTTCAAGAAAATTTTACTAAATTCAAAAGCCCCCTACGCCCTGTTAAAGCTCATGAACGAATCTGGGGTTCTTGGGCGTTATATGCTGGAATTTGGAGGCATAGTGGCCCGCACACAATTTAATATGCACCACGCTTACACTGTCGATGAACATACATTGCGTCTTGTGCGATATTTTCATGATTTGCTGATAGGCGAACTTGAAGAAGACAATCCGGTTGCCACAAAGATTGTGAAGGGCTTTTCCGAGACACAAAAATATATTCTCTATCTGACATGCCTGTTACACGACACAGGCAAGGGCGTCGGGGATCAATGTATTGAAGGTGCGCGTTTGGCCAGGCGCGCCTGTCGCAGACTGGGAGCAGATCAAGACATTATTGAAAATGTCGCTTGGCTTGTGCGCTCACATCTGGACCTTTCAGAAACGGCACAAAGGCGCGATATATCTGACCCGCAAACCATAAAAGAGTTTTGCGAACGTACGGGATCGCTTGAGCGTTTGGATATGCTTTACGTGCTGACTATCGTCGATATTCGCGCCGTCGGGCCGGGTATCTGGAATGATTGGAAAGGGGTCTTACTGCGCGGGCTTCATGCTAATGCCAGCTCATATCTGCATGGCAATACGGATTTGGCCTCATCAGCCAAAGCCGAGGCGATCAAAGCACAGTTTAAAGACCGTTTGCCCGGCGATATGGCCAGCCGTATCTCCCCGATTACGCAAGACCTCGGCGATAGCTATTGGACCGGCGCAACCATGCCGGACCTTATCCGCCATGCGCGGTTCTTTGATAGTGTGGATACCCAGGATAACCAGCTCACCTATATCCAGACACGGCGAGATAAGCCGCGAGATATCACGGAGCTTTGGATATTGACCCAAGACCGGCCCGGCCTATTTGCGGATATTACCCTTGCAATTTCAGCCAGCGGTGCTTCGATTACGGGGGCACGCCTCCATACAGGCCGCAATAAGCGGGTTATGAATATTTATTATCTGCAAAATCCTGAGGGCTTCGCCTTTGGACGGGAAAATGATAAAGCCCTCGACATATTAAGCCAGAATGCCCGCATGGCCGTTAACGGCCAGACACAGAACCTTAAAATTCCAAATACGCTTGCCTCTAAACGGGCGGGGGCTATACCGGTGAAGGCACGCGTGAAATTTATTCAAAACGCCATGGATGATGTCACAATTATAGAAATTATCGGACGTGACAGGCCCGGCCTTCTTTATGCCCTCGCGACAAGCCTGCGCGAAGCCAATCTCGATGTTTTATCCGCCCATATTGAAAATGTAGGAGAAAAGGCCATTGACGCCTTTTATGTGCGCTCCCCAGACGGCAGTAGTCTAAGCCCGGAACGTCGGAAAACTATTAAATCCCAGCTCATGTCAGCTCTCGAGCCGGCCTCTAAACCCTCTCAACAGAAACTCACAGCCTAGCCATGCGTTTGGTGAAATCCACAGCCATTATCGGGGCCATGACATTGCTTAGTCGTGTACTTGGTTTGGTGCGCGATATATTATTAGCCGCCTGCCTTGGGGCCGGGCTTGTCAATGATGCCCTCATCACGGCCATAAAATTGCCTAACCTTTTCCGTCGCATGTTTGCCGAAGGCGCTTTTAATGCCGCTTTTGTCCCCTTATATGCCAGGCGGTTGGAAGGGGACGGCGAAGAGGTCGCAGCTAAATTTGCAGGTGAGGCCTTTAGCGCTCTTTTCTTTCTGGTCGCGCTCATTGTGGTTTTATTTCAACTCACAATGCCGATCAGCCTAAATCTTATCGGCGGTGGACTAAATAAAGTCGCCACGGGGCCAGACGGCCTTATCCCTTATGATCTCGCCGTTCTCTATGCCCGTCTCACAATGCCCTATCTTTTACTCATGTCGATCGGGGCTTTGTTTTCGGGCATGCTGAATACCAAAAACTTCTTTGCTGTCGCAGCCTTTGTCCCCGCCCTGCTTAATTTCATTTGGATTGGTATCCTGATAACGCCGTATTTCATTGGCCTACCGCCAGAAAAAATAGCCATTTATCTTGCCATGGGCATGACGGTCTCAGGTGTGTTCCAAGTGGCCTTTCTCATTTTTGCACTACGGAAAGCAGGCATGGCCCTCCCCTTGAAATGGCCAAAGCTCACACCTGATGTAAAACGACTTTTTACATTAGGCGTACCGGGTCTTTTCGCAGCGGGCATCACCCAGCTTAACCTGCTTGTTACGCATAATATCGCCACTCTGCAGCCCGGTGCGCCCAGCTGGTTATATTATTCAGATCGTCTTTATCAACTCCCGCTTGGTATGATTGGCATCGCCTTGGGAATAGCTCTTTTGCCGAGCCTCGCGCGTAGCCTACGTGCGAACAGGGACGGGGAAGCTATGACAACCTTAAATCGGGCCACAGAAATTGCAGCTTTTTTAACACTGCCAGCGGCCTGCGCCCTCTATATTATGCCCGAATTTCTGATTTCGACATTATTTGAGCGCGGCCGGTTTACTCCCGAAGATAGCTTACAAGCCGCCAAAGCCTTACGTATGTTTGCCCTTGGCCTGCCCGCCTTTGTCTTAATCAAAATTTTAACCCCAACATTTTTTGCCAGAGAGAATACGAAAACACCCATGATGTTTGCCATTCTTTCTGCTGTGATTAATGTGGTTCTGGGGTTTTTCCTCTTTTTCACAATCGGGTTTTACGGTCTGGCCTTAGCCACCACTCTTGCGGGCTGGAGCAATGTTGTCTGTCTGGCTATCGCGCAAAAACGGCGCGGCCATTTCAAAATGGATGGGCGCTTACTTCGTAATTTACCTAAAATATTACTCGCCACTCTTTTAATGGGGGGCGTTTTGGTTTTCCTAGAAAAATTCGCCCAATCTCAAGTTAAAGGGTCCATGTTGTGGGATTATCTCATCTTGTTGATTATATGCAGCATTGGCGGGTTTATCTATGTTTGCCTTGCCGCGCTTTTGAGAATATTTAATCTGGGTGAGCTAAAAGCCTCCTTAAGGAAACCAAAAGCTTGAGCGCTATACCCATAGACTAAAAGCTAGCTCTTGTTATTGTCGCCTTGCCTGCTAAAAGCGCCTCGCAGATAAAGGTTTTTAATTATGAGCGATGCCCCACAACCCTATCAAGGCCCTGATCGTGTCTTTTCAGGTGTTCAGCCTTCTGGGTCCCTACATCTCGGGAATTATCTGGGAGCTTTGAAAAAATTCGTCTCCTTACAGGACGAGCATGAATGCGTATTTTGCATTGTGGACTTGCACGCTATTACCGTCTGGCAAGACCCAAAAACACTGGCCCAGCAAACCCGCGAAATCGCCGCCGCTTTTCTGGCTTCTGGTATCGATCCAAAAAAAGCGATTGTCTATAATCAATCTTCTGTTCGTGCCCATACCGAGCTGGCATGGTATTTTAATTGTGTCGCCCGTATTGGATGGCTAAACCGCATGACGCAGTTCAAAGACAAAGCCGGAAAAAACTCGGAAAAAATGTCTGTCGGCTTATATGACTATCCCGTTTTGCAAGCCGCCGACATTTTAGCCTTTAAAGGTACGCATGTCCCTGTGGGCGAAGACCAGAAACAACATTTGGAACTCTCGCGCGATATTGCGGCCAAATTTAACAATGATTTTTCTTCTCCCGGATTTTTCCCCCTGCCCGAACCCCTGATCAAAGGCCCGGGTGCGCGGGTCATGTCTTTACGTGACGGCTCAAAGAAAATGTCAAAATCCGATCCTTCCGATAATTCCCGTATCAACCTTACTGACGGAGCAGATGCCATTGCCAAGAAAATCCGTAAGGCTAAAACTGATGCCGGTGAAATTCCGGCGACAATTGACGAATTAGACGGACGTCCCGAAATTGCCAATCTTGTCGGTATTTTTTCAGCTCTTGCAGAACAAAGCGACGCGCAAGTGCTCACGCAATATGCCGGGCAGGGTTTTGGCGGATTTAAGTCCGATCTCGCCGAACTCGCTGTCGAGAAACTCGGCCCAATCACAAGCCTCATGGCGCGCTATCTCTCTGACCCGGATGAGCTGGACCGCATTTTAGCAAAATCAGGCCATGAGGCGGCCGCGATTGCAGACCCGATTGTCGCCGATGTCAGACGTATTATCGGCTTTAGTGGAGCGTAAGATGAACCCGCTGTTAAATCCCTTTAAACAAAGCTCGCTTTGCCTGTTTTTTGGCGTGGCTTTTTGCGCCATGAGCGCCTGCACGCCGAGTGCAGATATAGGAACAGACACACAGACACAGCCAGCCGCCCCCGTAAATCAACCAACCGCAAATACCGAGCAGCAGGGCCAAGCAAAACTCAGCGTCACCCAAAGCGTCATTAACCCCCCTTTTCCGGGCCGGGATATAGGGGCAGGCTATTTTGTCATCGAAAACACAGGCGCGACTGACAGGCTTATCGCGGCGCGCAGCTCTGTGAGCGAGAGTGTTGAGCTGCACACACATATTAAAGATGACGGGGTGATGCGCATGCGCCGCATAGACGCCATTGAGATTGGCACAAATCAAGTTTTGACCTTCGAGCCGGGCGGCTATCACCTCATGCTATTTGGGACCAAAATCCCGCAAGACCAAAATCAGGCAGAGATTACACTGGTGTTTGAAAATTCCGGCGAGATGCGCTTTACGGCTCCGATCAGAGATAAAGCCGCGCAAGGCGCAGGCTCTGGGACTGGTTCAGGTACAGGGTCTGGAACCGGCTCGGGTACGGGTTCTGACACGGGATCTGGTACAGAGAGCCCAGACGCGGAAAAAGGCCAATCCCATCACTGAGACAAACCCTAGAAAGGCCAATGCCCGCCTTGTCGCAGCCCATGCTATTGTGGCTGTTCTGACCAAACAGGTTCCGCTTGAAACAGCTCTGTCAAAGCAAGAAAGTCACAATGCTCTCTCTGGGCGTGACCGTGCTTTTGCCCGTCTGATCGCAGCAACCACATTTCGACGCCTTGGCCAAATTGAGGGTGCGCTAAAACCTTATATAAAACAGAGACCTCCCGCCCTTGTTATGGCACTTTTACAAAGCGGAGCGGCACAACTCCTCTATCTGGACACGCCCGTCCACGCCGCCGTCGGGGAAACGGTCAAAGTCTTGAAATCGCGTCCTAATTTAAAGGGGTTTGCGGGCATGGCCAATGCCGTTTTACGCCGTGTCAGCGAGAACGGTAAAAAACTGGCAGCCCAGATAGCCCCGCAAGAAAATATACCCAAATGGCTCAGGCAGTCATGGGACGAGGCTTACGGCAAACAGGCAACCCGAAAAATGGCGCTCGCCTTATTGGCAGACCCGCCACTGGATATAAGCGTCAAGACAGACGCACAAATATGGGCCGAAAAGCTCGAAGCTAAGCTTCTGCCCAGTGGGACTATCCGCCGACCAAAAATAGGCGATGTCAGCGCCCTTCCCGGGTTTGCAGAGGGTGAATGGTGGGCCCAAGACCTCGCCGCCAGCCTACCGGTGAAGCTCTGGGGTGACATAAAAGGCCAATCTGTACTCGATATGTGCGCAGCTCCGGGTGGTAAAACGCTGCAAATGGCCACAGCAGGCGCGAAAGTCACGGCCATAGACCGCTCTGAGAACCGCGCAAGGCGTATTTCAGAGAATTTAGATAGAACGGGATTACAAGCCGAAATTATCGTCTCGAACGCTTTGGATTACAGCCCAAATGAGGTCTTATTTGATAAGATTCTCCTCGATGCTCCCTGCACAGCCACAGGGACTTTTCGTCGCCACCCAGATGTCATATATAATAAAAACCTTAAAGATATTAAGAACTTAGCCTCCATTCAGGACGCCTTATTGGCGAAAGCCGCTACTCTTATACGCCCCGGAGGGGAAATTTTGTTTTGTACTTGCTCATTACAACCCCAAGAAGGGGAAGAGCGGGTACTGCAATTTCTCCAAAATATGCCAGATTTTCGCCTTATTCCTATTTTAACGGATAGCTGGTCAGGCCTTGATGTGCAGTATAGCGCGGAGGGGTTTGTAAGGAGTTTTCCGCATTTGCTCTCTGATATGGGCGGTATGGATGGCTTCTTTATTGCACGAATAATTCGGAATAATAGCAGTTTGTAAAGATATCATTCATCTTTACTTGGTCTAATTATTGCAACGATTCGGCACAAATGTATCAAAATGGGAGGCTCACCATGAGCTCGAATATACTTCTACGAAATACGGCTATCTCTGTAATAGGTATTGCAGGCTTGGCCATTTCCGCCTGTGCAAATGGGCAGTCCAATACACGCTACGGCAATGTTTATGACTATGAGAGTGGTCAAAACTGTCAAACAGCCGCTTGTGGTGCAACAAGCACACGTTACGGCGGTGGCTATGTACAACAGGCGCCAATACAGCAGCCCGTTTATCATTACCAACAAGCGCCGCTCCAAGTCGCTCCCGGTCCTGTCTATGTAGATTGCTCCGCCACAGGCACATGTGGCAGCACACATTCAACGACATCTTATGGTTCTGGCGGAACTTACAGCCAAGGCTATAGCGCTCCTGTTGTTTCGGCCCCGGTTGTTTCAGCACCAGCGGTTACAGCCTCTGCTGCTGATTGCCCGGCGGGTACAACATACCAGTCAGACGGATCATGCCTACAGACATCAAGCTCCAGCTTTGGTAGCTCATATTCAGGTACATCCTCTTCATATGGCAGTGGTGGCTCAAGCAGCTATTCAGGTGGCAGCTATTCAGGTGGCAGCAGCTCCGGCGGTACAGTACCATGTCCAGCAGGTACTACACAGCAATCTGACGGGTCTTGCCTACAATCTTCTGGCTCAACAGGATTTAGTTCAACATCCAGCTACGGGTCTTCCGGCGCGTCCAGCTATGGTTCGTCATCAGCGTCTACCGGCTCTTACGGCTCAGGCGAAACCGCAAATTGCCCAGCTGGTACAACTAAACAGGCTGACGGCACATGTATGCAAGGCGGAGGCACCTCGCCTTATGCCGGCTCATCGGCGACAATCTTCTCGGGTGATGCCAGCTCGTCTTCATCATCTTATGGCAGCTTTAACAATGGCGGATATTCTGCCAATGATTACCTTCCTATCCGGAAGTAAGTAAAACCCATCACAAGCATACAAACCCGCCCGGTTCGCCGCGGCGGGTTTTTTCATGCGTTTGTACTGATATAGCGCTCAGATGCTTGCACCTTTGGCCGAGCGCTGTTAGGTACATGCCATGAGCGAAAATATTCTTATCTCACCCTCAATTCTATCGGCAGATTTTGCCAATCTCGGCGCTGAAATTCGAGCCATTGACGCTGCAGGCGCGGACATGATCCATATTGATGTCATGGACGGCCATTATGTACCAAATCTGACAATAGGACCCGGTGTTGTAAAAGACTTAAAACCGCACTCCAAAAAACCTTTTGACGTCCACCTTATGATCAGCCCGGTTGACCCCCTCATTGATAGTTTTGTCGAGGCGGGGGCAGATATTATCTCCGTACACCCCGATGCAGGGCCGCATTTGCACCGCACATTACAATCTATCAAAGACCGCGGTGTCAAAGCCGGTGTGGTCTTAAATCCGGCCACACCCATTGAGGTTTTAGATTATGTAATGGATAGTCTGGATCTTATATTGGTTATGAGTGTGAACCCCGGATTTGGCGGGCAGAGTTTTATCATGTCACAAATTGATAAAATCGCCGCGCTGCGCAAAAAAATCGATGCGACCGGACGCGATATTATTTTAGAAGTTGACGGGGGCGTAAACCCGGTAACCGCCCAACACTGTATTAAGGCCGGTGCCACAGCGCTCGTGGCAGGCAGCGCCGTCTTTAAAGGCGCAGGTTCTTATAGTGAAAATATCGCCGCCCTCCGCAGCATGCCTGCGTCCCGGGTCGCCTAAACATCATGGCACGGCGTGTGCCCATAACCGCGATCATGTCCGCGGCCTTCAAACATGGCTATAAAAACCTTTCCGCCGATTTGGGAAAGCCCGTCAGGCGTTTAACGCTTGGAAATAGCAAACCCAATATTTTTCATGATATACGTCAAAAAACGTCCTATGGCGATAAAGAGGCCGGAGCGGCCCTACTTGGCGGTCATTTTTATTATGGCGGACAAAATCTAGATGTAGGCAAGCAAGGCGACCCTTGGACTATCCCCGCCCCTTCAGAACGCTTTGCACGCTGGCTACACCAATTTGACTGGCTCGAAGACCTTATCGCGACAAAGGAAAAGACAGCCCATATACGTGCGCGTATGCTGGTAGATCGCTGGATTGCGGTTTACGGCAAATGGAACCGTTTTGCGTGGGACCCGGATATTCTTGTCCACCGCCTTTATAACTGGCTCACCTTATGGTCGCCCAGCTTACAAATGGACAGTCTAAGTGAAGCCGCGCAATTACGGCGTAATGCCACTCTGCGTCAAATCAAGCGCTTAAAGCAGGTCTATCACCAGACCCAACCCGGACTAAACCGCCTCAAAGCGGCCAGCGCAATCACCTTGGGCGGGGCCAAATTACAGGAAAATTCTGAAACCTATTTCACCCGCGGTATGGATTGGCTGGATGACGAAATTGAAACCCAGATATTACCTGACGGCGGGCATATCAGTCGCTCACCAGAACAATGTTATGAAGTTTTGAAAATATTACAAACTGTCGATACGCTTTTACAACTTCGCGGTTTTGAGGGCTCACGGGCCTTAAGTCGGGGTATAGATAGGCTCTTACCCGTTATCCCCTTCTTCATGACGAGTCAGGGCAGTCTGGCCGGATTTAACGGCGGCGGTGAAGGCCCGGTAAAACAAATTGCCAAGACG
>CAZNCJ010000010.1:0-50348 GCA_964571595.1 uncultured Caulobacterales bacterium
CACAGCGACCTCAACGCTGCGCGTCTACCAATTCCGCCACGGCCGCACATTAAGGACACGGCGGTATAGCCACTCCCTCCCCCTTTGTGAAGTAAAAAACGTTGTTCCGCTTAAAGCTAATTATCTTGATTTCATCCATCCTCTGACCTTATCAATCAGCATGGATGAAGAAACCCATTATAGTCACGGGCTTTACGGGCCTGACACTATTGAGTGGAAACGCTCGGCAGGCCTAACCCCCTTCCCGGTTGCAGAGAGTTTTATGCAGAACCGAGCCTTGGAAATTGCGGCGGGCACTGCCCGCGAAATGGTCTGGCTTTTAGAACACCCCCCGCTTTATACGGCGGGCACAAGTGCAAATATCAACGATCTTATTAGCCCTGATAGATTTGAGGTTTTTAAAACCGGACGCGGCGGACAATATACCTATCACGGCCCCGGACAACGTGTAGCTTATGTTATGCTGGATCTTAGAAAACGCGGTCGGGATGTCTCCGCATTTGTCAGAGGGCTAGAGCTGTGGATAATCAATAGCCTGTCTGTTTTTGATATTGAGACCAGTATTAAAACCGGGCGTGTCGGGGTTTGGGTCACGCATGCCAACGGTCGCGAGGAAAAGATAGCTGCCATTGGGGTACGCCTTAAAAAATGGGTAAGCTTCCACGGTATTAGCATTAATCTTAATCCCGACCTTGGCCATTTTAACGGTATTGTGCCGTGCGGCATATCTGAACACGGTGTGACCTCTTTGCACAAGCTCGGTAAAGAGGTGGAGATGGAGGCGCTAGACACAGCCTTAGAGGTGAATTTTCAAAAACTCTTTGGTCAGACCGCTCCGCACTAAAGGACGGTTTTGTATCCTAAAATTTAATTCTGGTTCCTGGTTAGGCAGGCCCGTATTCATTCTCATTGGGGTCTGACTTTATCAACTTATTAAAACCATGCAGAAAGGCCAAGCTGTAAAGCGTCGTGACGAGAAGGAATAAGACCTCCTTGGGTTTTACCAATTCTTGCATGAGTGCGGATAATTCTTCTTGGCTTACCCCGCTTTCATAGGCTTCTATCAGTATTTTAAATTCATCTGAAAATGTGAAAACACTCACGAAATAGAACCCTATTATAAATAAAAGAAACGGAATCAACGCATACCAACCAGGCTTGCCGGCTTCGTGGTAGCGCTTTATCCACAATACCACCCAAGGATAGATTAGAAACAAGCTGATCAGATTAGCCAGTACCATAATCGTTACAATACCCGTTTGTTGAAGGAGAGATAAAATAACGCCTGCAACAATAAGTATAGACCCGCCTCGAATAAAATCGGACGAGTTTAACCGACCTTGTGGGTTAAGATATTTGTCCATTTCCCCCTCCTAATTTCCGAAAACTATGTCAGGCCAGTATCAGAGGGTTTTTGCAAAATTGCAAATGCTTATAGCGGCTGGCCATATCGATTAGTGTTTGGGTCAGGCTTGGACAAGCCGCACCAAATTGTGAAAGCTATAATCAAACCCATGGAACTGAGTGACAAAAGCGTATTGGCATGGCTATTGGCGAGGTTTTCCTGATATTGGTTAATCAGCCTTTCCCGCTCAGCTTCATCAATCACAGCCTTGCGTTCATATTGGGCAAATTCTGAAAAATATTCAGCCCCGCCAAAGGCCAGCATGATAAATATTGTTAGCAAGATAATAGACACAATTAAAAGTGTGAGTGGCCAGAAACTCCGTCCCATATCATGAAGGCGGGTTCCGTAAATTGCGTAAGTCATATGCAAGAAGAGAAACGGAAAGACCAGCCCCACCCAGAAAGAGAGTTCTAAAGCCGGAAAAGTGCGTAAATAGAAATTGACTACACACACGAAAAGGGTCAACCCCGTCACTCCAATCCAGAAGTTTCGACGGCCCATACGGCCACTCGGGGATAAAAATATTTTCTTCATGCCCCCCTATCAACATTTTCATTGCCGATTGCAATAATCTTGTTGAAAATTCAATTCAAGAGTCGGAAATTACAGTTCCTTTTATGTTTTGGTGTTAATCCTGCATGTATGTTTTCTATTATAGCTTGACTTTATAGCATCTTTAGGTTGTATATATCTATGCAAAGCAAAATTTCAACTTTAGCCTTTATCGCTGTCATGGGCCTGCTGGCCTCATGCTCTCAGGTTGAAAGCGCCGCTTCACCCAGTTTAGATTTAGGAAACCAAGCTGAGACTGCTGATACGGCTATTAAAACAGCCTCCTTACAGGGCGGCTATAGCGCCCCCTCTCCTTTTCAAGCAAGGCGGTGCATTAATATGGGTAATGCCTTGGAAGCCGATAATGAAGGGGATTGGGGCTATAAAATACAGGCGCGTCACTTTCAATATATCAAACAGGCAGGCTTTGATACCGTCCGTATTCCGATAAAATGGGACGCGCATACACAAACGCGTCCGCCTTTCATGATTTCGCGCCCCTTTATGGAACGCGTCAAACAGGTTGTCGGACAAGCCCAAGCCAATGGGCTGGGCGTTATCATAGATGTGCATCACTATGAGGATTTCATAAATAATCCGCGACGTGAATTTGCGCGCTTTCAGGCCATTTGGGGACAAATTTCAACAGTATTTAGAGGCGCGCCCACTAATGTCTATTTTGAACTTTTAAACGAGCCGACACGCGCAATTTCCAATTCTGACCTCAATCAGATCTACGCAGAAATCATACCCATGATACGGCGCACTAACCCTACTCGGCCTATTATCATTGGCGGAAATAGCTGGAACTCTGTCGATACCATGTCCCAGATCAATTGGCCGCAAGACCCGAATGTCATTGCAACATTTCATGATTACGGCCCCCATGAATTTACGCATCAAGGCGCGGAGTGGATGGACCCTATTTTTCCTATGGGACGGAATTGGGGCTCACGGGCGGATTATCAGGAACTCAAAGAGACATATGTTCTGGCAAATAATTTTGCCTCACGCGCACGCCGACAAATATTTGTCGGGGAGTTCGGCGTTATTGACAGAATAGACGGGCGAAAACGCGCCGAGTGGTTAGCGCATAGACGCCGCGCTATGGAAAGCTCTGGCTTTAGCTGGTGCGTTTGGGATTTTGCAGGCGCCTTTTCGCTTTTCGATCTCTCGAATAATCGCTGGCGACCCGGCGTGGTTGAAGCCTTAACGGGTCGGTATTAGCCGTATTTAATTTAGGTAATTATATCGCACTTTACACTAAACAAACAAACAAGGGAGGCTTGTGGCAGTCCGTGTTTGATTAATTCTTGTCTTTAGGATTGAACTTCAATGCCTGCTTTAACTTCTTATCGAAGTTACTGATAGAACCCCTTAGCTTATCAGCATCTCCTTCAGGTAACTTTCCTGTAAGGCGTATTGTTTCTACCGCTTTGTCGAAGTCAGATTTGTATTCTGCATCTTGAATGGGTTTGAACTTTTCATATTGGCTATGGGCAAGCCTATCAGCCGTTGTGCGTTTTATTTTTCCTAAGTCCCTTATAATTTCGTACTCGTTGAACTTTAGGAAGTCCTCAAGCTTTTCGACCCAGTCTTGCATGGACATTCTGCGGCCTTTTTTAGCAAGATTTGCTGCAAAATCTAAGAACATTGATACTAAGCCGTTTAAATCTGTAATTTCGTCTTCTGTCAGATAGTTTTTTGCAGTTGTGACATCTGACTTCCGTATCTTCCCACCATCCTTTTGATTTTTCCAAGTTGTTAAACCCATATGCGGAAGTTTGTGGTCTGCACGCTTGGCAATTATTGCAGGGGCAGTCATTCCAGTAACAGCATATTCCAGCTTATTCTGAACAGTCTTGAAGAATTTTTGAGTAATATCTGCGTCTTTGCGGTAATCCCAACTGCATTGAATATAAATATCGGTCACTTTTTGATAGAAACGCCGTTCTGATGCGCGAATATCTCTAATGCGCTCAAGGAGTTCATCGAAGTAATCTGTTTCAAATAGAGTTTTACCTTGCTTTAAGCGCTCATCGTCCATTGCAAAGCCCTTGATTAAGAACTCTTTCAATACGAGATTAGCCCATTTGCGAAACTGGATAGCTTGAGGCGAATTTACACGGTAGCCAACAGATAGGATAACATCGAGATTATAATGCTCAAGATTTCGCGTTACTTCCCTATCACCTTCTGTTTGAACTGTTCGGATTTTCCGAACAGTTGCGATTCGGCTCAATTCTCCACTGTCAAATATATTTTTCAAGTGATCGCTGATGGACGATTTACCCACCCCAAATATTTCAGTCATGCCTGCTTGAGTAACCCAAGTGTCCTCATCTTCGATAAATACGCGAATATTCCCTGTTCCGTCTCCGGCGCTATAAAATAAAAACGCTCTTTCGTTGTCATTAGGCATTAATTAAATCCTGATATTTTAGACGCTTCTCTGTATTGGCAAGAAGCAAGTTAAAGCGCTGTCCTTCCTCTTGTTCGCGAGTGTTGTAGCGAAAAACAAACTCATCGACATAAAACTGCAAGTGCTTGACACTTGTGAAGTGATATATCCCGAATATACCGCGCTTCATAAGGCTCCAAAAACCCTCTATGGTATTAGTATGGACACGCCCTTCAACATATTGACCCTGACCATGTTTAATGAACTGATGGTCGTATATGCGTTTTAGAGCGTTATAGCCAAGCCACTCATCCGAATAAACAGTAGCATCCTTTACGTGTTTTACGATTTCAGATGTTAGTGTCTTAATTCCAACGTCTTTAACGTGCTTTGCGTTGAGCTTGCCGCCACGCTCAACCATGCCAAAAACGGGAGCTTTATCGCGCGTACTACGGCCTTGTGTGCCATTGGAACGCTTATTTTTATGCTTATTCTTGTTTTTGCCGCCGATGTAAGTTTCATCGACCTCAACTTCGTTGCTTAATTCATTTTCATTGTCAAAGCCGAAGCAGTTACGGATACGTTGAAGCATAAACCAAGCTGTCTTTTGGGTGACACCAATATCTTTTGATAGCTGAACGCTTGAAATGCCCTTTTTGTGTGAAGTGACAAGCCAAATCGCTAGAAACCATTTTTGAAGTTTTACTTTAGTGTTATCAAAAAGGGCACCCGTCTTAACATTGAAATACTTTCCTGTTTCTTTGCAACGGTAACGGTTTCCTGCGCACTTATAGACCTTTGATGAGGCGTCAAATGGAGAAACTACATTGCCATCAGGCCAACGGAGGACCTCTAAATGGTCTATACAGGTTTGTTCGTCAGGAAACGCCTGTAGAAGCTCAAGAATCGTATTAAAGTCATCATTTATCATGATGCATATCTAGCATGATTTAGTAGCTATGTACACAATTATTTCTAATTTGTGTAAAATAATATATAATTACCTTAATTTATAACAATTTACGGATATAATTTAAGCGGCTTGCGTCACAATCTCGGAACTGGCCGCCAATGTTTTATGCACGGGGCATTTGCCTGCAATTTCAATTATGCGTTTGCGTTGTGCATCATCTACCTCACCGATAATGGTAATAGCGCGGGTAAAAACATCGCGGGCTGGCCCGTCACCTGAGCGAATTTTTTTATGGGTCACGTCCACACTGAGATGCTCGACGGGCCATTTCTTACGCTCAACATACATACGCATAGTGATAGTCGTACAGGCACCAAGGGCCGCGCATAAATACTCAAACGGTGTCGGGCCAAGGTCAGCACTGCCAAAACTCTCTGGCTCATCAGCATAGAGATGGTGCCGGCCCGTAATAACATCATTTGTATAAATACCGCCGGGGCGCTCTCTTACTGTGACTGGGTTGGGCATAAAACCTCCTTACTCGTTTATAAATTCTGACAAAGCACTGACTTCGGCGCGTAAATTATCGGCGAGCTTTTGCGCCTCTTCATCCACACCCCATTTTTCCGATTGCCATATTGCGTCCAGACGGGAAAGATCAAAAGCCTTAATGGCTGTGATTTCTCGCGCCATAACGGCAAGGCCTAAAACGGCTGAGCCAAAAACCGCCGTGAAATGCACACATAATGTCAAATCTAAATCATCCATCATCTCTAAACGCGTTTTGAGGGCTGTAATTGACCCTTCATCTTGAGCGACGGCGATAATGCCTTTCGTGACCTTCAAATCTATCTCTTGTTCTTTCGCCCAGCCTATCCACGGCCCCCATAGCGCCTCTTGGCGCTGGCTTAGGCTGTCTGGCCCTTCGGCGTGGTAACAAAGCAAATCAGAGCGCGCATAATTGCAGCCTTCTTGGATGACCCGCGCCCGATTATGTGGTGTTTGCTCTATCGCGACATTTACAAGACGCGTGGCCGGCATGGTGTGGGGCTCGATCGTCTCGTTCTGGGCTTCCCATTCCCGAGCAACAAGTTCAGCATGGGCCTTTTTTGCCAGATGCAAGGCCTGTTTGCCCGGTGTCTTAAGTTCTCGCTTGTCAAGAAATACACCATAAGCGCGCGCATTATCATCTATGAATTGACTGCTCTGGACATTCACAGCTTTTACACTGACCTTTTTATAAAAGCGGTATGCCATACTTACAGCTCAAAGGGATCAATCGGCATATCAGGATTAAAGCCCAAAAGCGCAAAGCTCTGCGCGAGCATATCTGGCAGCGGGGCTTGGATAAACAAATCGCTTTTGCCTTGCCTTGGCAGAAGCAGTGAGCGGGCATGTAAATGCAAGCGTTTTTCCAAGCCTACGGGTGCTGGACGGTCTGTGAGATATTTCGGATCCCCGACCAGAGGCGTGCCTAAAAGCTGCATGTGAAGGCGTAATTGATGTGTGCGACCTGTAAGGGGCTGCATGACCACCCAGCCTGCTTTTTGCCCGGCTTTTGCGACAATACGGTAAAGCGTTTTGGCGTGCTTGGCCCCGTCTGTCCCGTGACGTACGGCTTGCATCACCTCTTTGCCTGCATTCTTATTGCCAAAACGATTATCCAGCACGCCTTTGGCGACATAGCCCTTAATCTCGCCTTCAGCAGGTTTGGGCACCCCATTTGTGATGCCCCAATATATTTTTTCAGCACGCCGACTTTGAAAAGCCCGTCCCGCCTGCGCCGCACTCGCAGAGGATTTCGCCACCAGCAAGACCCCGCTAGTATCCCTATCAAGACGGTGAACCAGACGACAACCCGTCCCAAGTGCTGGCAAAAGCCCGTCAATATGGCGGGTCGTTTTCGTGCCGCCCTGCACGGCCAGTCCTGCGGGTTTATTTAAGGCGATAAGATCGTCGTCTTCATAAATGACAAGGCCGCGCATAAAGGCAATATCGGCGTCATGAACCGGAGGGGTTTTCTTGATCTCGGACGGATCCGGCAAAGGCGGTATACGTACCGTCTGCCCGCCTTCAAGACGCAAACTACCCTTGGCGCGTTTGCCGTCCACGCGTAATTGACCTGTGCGCAATAGTTTTTCAACACGCCCATGCGGGATATGCGGAAATAGGCGCTTAAACCACCGATCCAGCCGCGAGCCTGCATCCGTATCGGGTACGACTAATGTCTGTACACCACTCATTAGGCTATGACCTTACGCATAAGGACCATGCCGCAAATGAGCGCAAGAATAGACAAAATCACCGAACTGCCAATATAGGCCGCAAAACTTCCATAGGCCTTTTTTTGTAGCAGCATGAAAGCCTCCAGTGAGAAAGCACTAAAGGTCGTAAACCCGCCAAGCAGCCCCACACCTAAAAACAGGCGCAGCGTGTCACTGGCGGGGGCCTTCACCAATAGCCATGCCGCGAGACAGCCCATGAGAAACCCGCCCAATATATTGGCCGTAAGCGTCCCATAGGGAAAAGCCGAGCCGCTTAAGCGCGACACGGTTGTGCCGAGTATATGGCGGAAGCTGGCACCTATCGCCCCGCCCAGTGCAACATATATTAAACTAGTCATGGAAGAGCTGATACGCTGTTGTTGTCATGGCTGCAATGGGTGAGCCCGTCACGAAGCAAAAATAAACGGCGCTCGAAAGCGCCGTATGATTAAAATTGTAATTTCGCCAGTTCTCTGTGCGTGATTACTGGCACACATACATGAAATTGCCGCAGCTCTTCATGAAATTGACATTGCGGCCATTGGCAGCCCGCACATTAAAGGCCTCCAGATCACGCGCGCTTGTCACATTCAGCTTTGAGTATTGATTACCGTGGAAATCACCATAGCCCAGCACACCTTGCGTGCCTTGTGGCAAGCTCACCGCACTAAACATAGAGGCATTCGCTTCGCTAAACCCGCCTCTATAACCCAATGAGCGGAAGACGAGATTAAGATAGGCGGCATCAAAACTGCTGGAGTTATAACGCAGAGCGAGTTTGTCATAAAACTCCTGCGGGCTCAGACCATGCGAGTCGCCAAATTGCGGGAATGTGCCCAGACGCGTCACATTTTCCGGCGTCGCAAAGCTTGGCACATTAAAGAGTGGGTTATCAGAAGGCCCGCACTGATCCCCGCTAATGACCTGTACAATCGGCTTCGGTGCGACGGGTTCTTTCGGACAAGCCCCTATCGACCTGGCTTCACTCCCATCCCAACAGGTCACAGTCGTCACTTCTACTGGACATGCGTCCTGTGTCGCGGCTTCGCTGCCATCCCAACAGGTGACAGTCCTAACTTCGACCGGACACGCTTCTAATGTCGGCGCTTCACTACCGTCCCAACAGGTGACAACTTTAACTTCTTTCGGGCAGTCTCCAAGGGTTTTCGCCTCGCTACCGTCCCAGCAACTTACCGGCACTGGCACAGGCACAGCTTTGGGCTGGCAGTTTTTCAACCCAAATAATAAGAGCAAGGCGAGAAGCAATAAAGGCAGCAACCATAAGAGCCAGCGCAAACCGCCTCCGCTCGCCTCATTGGCAACCGCAGCAACTGGCGCAGCAGCAGTAACAGGCGCAACGGCTGGCGCGACAGCTGCAGGCGCGACGGCAGCAGGGGCTACAGCGACTGGCGCAACCGCAATTTTACGCAGACAAGACCGGCCAACTTCGCGTCCCTTTTCGTCATAGAGCACGTCAATATAATGCTGGCCCTTCTCCATTCGTTTATAATACTTCTCCTCGTCCTTGAGACGGACAACGCCGGAAAGCTCTTGGTCGCGCTCTTTAGCGGTTCTAAAACCTTCACTGCGCAAACGGACATCCCCGTCCGTATCATAAAGCACAAAATAAAACTGCCCATTAGCGTGTTTGAAAAAGGCAATATTGTTTTCTTTGTCATTGACCGCATGTCCGCGGTAGGCCTGACAGGGCAGGTAATCATTTTCCTTATCGGCAGGTGCTGCTGGCTTGGTTTTAGGCATTGCCGCAGCAGCCCCCCATCCCAACATAGCCGCCGCCGAGGCCGCAGCTGCTGATTTATACCAGCGCGAACGGGCCACTTCTTTTCCGTTACCGGCCTTTACGCGGTAATCATACATCCCATTTTTAAACCGGCCTCTATATTGAATCCGCTTTTCAAGGGCCATATTTTTACGCGTCGATTCAAGACCCGTATTCATAGCCGACTTTGTTGGATAACCCTCAGAGATCAACTCGACCTTACCTGAACGGTAATATGCGAAATAATGCTTCCCGTCCTCACCTTTAAAAGTTGAAAATCCGTTTTCTATTTTCGGGGCCTGACGCTCATAAAAAGCCAGAGGTTTATAATCTTGCTCAACGGGATTGCGCTTTTTCGCGACTACAGCCTTTGGCTTTGCTTTGGGCTTTGGCTTGGGCTTGGGTTTAGCTTTGGGCTTCGCGCGGGTTTTTCCACTGAGACGGCCAGCGACATGGCTGGCCTCCGCCTCAGATTTGTATTCACCACTAATCGCAATTTCCTGATGATTACCCGCGCGCAAGCTCAGACCATAACCCCCATTTTTCATTTCACCGACTTTAAACCGCTCATGAATTTTGGAGTTCTTCTTAACAGACTCAATTCCATTATCCCGCCCGGACTCGGACTGGTAAGGCTGACTGACTAAGGCAATGGCCCCGTCAATATAGCGGCAGAAATAATGCTGTTTGCCGACTTTAAATTTTCGAAAGCCCGACTCCATTGCCTTTGTGTTCTTTTTATAAAAGGCAATATTTTCATAATCATCTAATTGAACGTTTTTGCTCACGGCAAAACCCTCCCTCTATGACAGCCAAAACAAGCTATCCCAACTGCGTCCTTAACATATTATTAACCCTATTTCATCTGAAATTGTAAGACAATTCTGTCTCTACAAGTGTGATAAAATTCTTAGCAGCAGTCTTTATCTTGGGTTAGCTCTTTTGCTTCGCCTCGCGTATTTTGCCCCAAGCCTCTAATCTCTGTTTAATTGCGGCTTCGCGCCCCTCGCCTTTGGGTTGGTAAAACACGGGCCGTTCCATCCCGTCAGGAAAATAATTCTGCCCCGAAAACCCGTCTTCTGTTTCGTGGTCATAAGCATAACCCTGACCATACCCAATATCTTTCATGAGCTTTGTCGGTGCATTCAAAATATGAGCTGGAGGCGTTAAAGACCCCGTTGAGCGCGCCGCCGACATGGCCGCCTTAAACCCCTTATAGACAGCATTTGATTTGGGGGCGGTTGCCAGATGCACGGCGGCATGGGCCAAGGCCAGCTCTCCTTCAGGCGAGCCAAGCAAGCGATATGTGCGTTCTGCTTCGCCCGCAATCATAAGCGCGCTTGGGTCAGCCAAACCAATATCTTCAGACGCCATACGCACAAGGCGGCGGGCGATGTAAAGCGGGTCCTCGCCCCCGTCCAGCATACGCGCCAACCAATAGAGGGTCGCATCCGGATCAGAACCTCTTACGGATTTATGCAAGGCTGAAATTATATTATAATGGGAATCGCGGGATTTATCATAAGCCGGGGCGCGCTTTTGCAATAATTTTGCAACGCCGTCTGCGCCCAGTGGCTCAGGCGGGTCTATCGCTAAAACCTCTTCCGTTAGATTGAGTAAATACCGCCCGTCCCCGTCTGCATATCCCATAAGGGCTTCGCGGCCTTCAGAGGTAAGCGGGAGAGCTTTGCCTGAAAATTCCTCAACACGTCCGAGTAATTTTTCCATAGCCGCTATATCGAGGCGGTTAAGCACAAAGACTTGAGCGCGAGACAATAAAGCACTGTTAAGTTCAAAGCTGGGATTTTCTGTTGTCGCCCCGATAAGGGTAATCACACCTTCCTCGACATAGGGCAAAAACCCGTCCTGCTGGGCGCGGTTAAAGCGGTGTATCTCATCGACAAAAAGTAAAGTCCCTCGCCCGGTCGAACGGCGTTGTCTGGCAGCCTCAAAAGCCTTGCGTAAATCCGCAACACCTGAAAAGACTGCCGAGAGCTGGACAAATTCCATATCTGCATGATCGGCAATCAGGCGTGCAATTGTTGTTTTGCCTACGCCGGGCGGGCCCCATAATATCATTGAAGCGAGGCGGCTTGAGGCGAGCATCCGCCCTAAGGGCGCATCAGGAGAGAGTAAATGATCCTGTCCCACAACGTCCTCGATAGATTGCGGACGCAAGCGATCTGCCAAAGGGCGCGGCGCGTCATCCTCAAGACCTGCGGATTGAAAAAGATCAGACATTGGCCAGTGTTAAACTGGAACCCGGATAATTACCAGAGCTGGTATAAAGCACAGCCAAGCATATAAGAAATTATTGCGTATCCTCGCGTGGCCAATAGCGGGCGGGCACATCATAAATCCGGCCACTTCGGTCAATGGATAAGTCAAAATCTTCGGGTTTATCAACCGTTTTTAGGACGCTTTCCAAATGGCGGGTCGAGCTGATCTCATTGTCATTGAGCTTCACAATAACATCGCCGGGGCGCAATCCATTTGCAGATGCCGCACTACGCCGCTCGGTCTTCGTGACCATGACACCTGAAAGATAAGGATCAACACCCAACTCATCTGCCAAAGCCGGAGATAAATTTACAACCGTCGCCCCGTCCAAAGAATGATAGCCGTCAATCAAGCGCTTATCACGCAAAGGGGTTTCCTTGGGCGTATCAGCGCGAACCGAAATGATGCGTTCGCGATTATCGCGCCATATTTTAACATTTGCATTCTGGCCTTTTCGCAAAGTCGCCAATTTAAACTTCAAGCCGCTATCATCATTAATATCTGTGCCGTCTATCGAGAGTATAACATCGCGTTCTTGCAAACCGGCTTGGTCGGCAGGCCCTTTTGGATAAATATCATTAATGATCGCACCGCGTGATCTGTCCAGCCCGAGCGCGGCGGCCATATTACTATCAAGGCCCTGCGTACGCGCGCCTATCCACGGGCGCACAATCCGGCCTTCTGAAAGAGCACTATCTACGGCGCGTGCAACAAGCTCACCCGGAATAGCAAAACCAATACCGTTTGAGCCGCCAGAGCGAGAAAAGATAGCCGTATTGACCCCGACAAGCTCGCCGGACAGGCTTACTAAAGCCCCGCCGGAATTGCCCGGATTAACGGCCGCATCTGTTTGTATAAATGACGAGACGTCTGTTACATTGGTACGCCCCAAAGCCGAGACAATCCCGCTCGTCACAGTTTGACCCACACCGAAGGGATTACCGATAGCCAAAACAATATCGCCAATTTCCAGACCAGCCTGACCCTGAGAGACACGCAAAAACGGCAAGCGCTCGCCTTTCGTCTCTATTTGGAGCACGGCGACATCAATTTCTTCGTCTTGGGCAACAACTTTGGCTTCAAACTCCCGGCGATCATTTAAGACGATCTTAAGCTCGTCCGCGCCTTTAACCACATGGGCATTTGTAACAATTACCCCGTTTGAGCGCACAATAACCCCTGAACCAAGCGAGCTTTGCATACGCTCGCGCGGCGCTTGACGCGCACCGAACATAAAATCGAAAAAGTCACTTCTGCGCGCGCGGACAGTTCGCGAAGTAAACACGTTCACAACGGCGGGCGCAGTTTGTTTCACGACAGGGGAATAAGAGAGTTGAACTTGGGCCTGATTTTGCGGCACAACCCGTGTTGAATTTGAGTTTAGGCCCTGAAACTCTAAAATATTTGACGACTGGCTTTGCGCGGCGGCCTGTGTGGGGGCCGCTCCGTGGCCGAGACTAAATGCCAGTATGGCGGTTGCGGCTGTTGCCATCAGAGATGTAAGCGATAATTTCATAACATAATATTTAGGGATGGAAGGCGAAAATACCAAGATATTATCTCAGAAAATGAGTAAAATTTCATCTTGTATGCTAAACACGTCAAGCCTAGCTTTAGATATGACTTCCCCTTCACACATATCGCTCATCCACCCTGGCGACGTTGTGAGCGCAGACCAGGTCATACGCATTTATGACGGCATAATAGAGCGTAACCTGCCCAAGGCTGAGTGGACACACGGGGCGCATTTATGTGCAGGCACAGCCCTCATCATCAAACGCGGAATAAATAAAGCCGAGCTGAAAATGCCCGGCATTATTCGGAATTATAATATAGCCTGCGGGGTCAAGAACACGGCGACTGACGGCTATCACCATACAATAACATTATCTTATCTGCGTATTATCGCAAAATTTTTAAATGATAGTTTTAAACCGCCTATTGATCTTGGCATGGCCGCCAGCGCCGTCTTAGTGAGCGATATTTCTGCTCCCAAATTTCTTTTGGGATATTATAGTCGAGACTTACTGTTTTCTGTGAAAGCGAGAAAAGAGTGGCAGGCCCCGGATTTACGAGACCTGTCTTAAATTTCTAGTAATTGAGCGAGGCTGCATAAGGCATGCCGTTAAAGATCGGGTCGAGGTAACGATCCCGATTGCCGCCTTCCCAATTTTGGATGTTTTTAATGCAGAAACGCGTGATTTCAGGGGCTTCATTGCGGCGCTTCTTACGGGCTTCCGCGCGCTCAAAGGCCTTTATGTCGCCCAAAGATGTCGCAGCACCATTTGAACATTGACGAATATCTTCAAGCGGCAAAGTATTTGGCACTTGAATAAACTCGGCACGATTATAGGCCTTGTAATTCACGCTAACACGGTCGCCTGAAAGAAACTTCACAAAGACCATACGGCGATATTGCGGATTATCCGAAGGTCCGCTTTCGACAAGTAAAACAGGGCTTAAATCGCCAAATTGTGCGCTGGCTGTTGATGATGTCGTCAACCCACACATAATTAAACTGCCTGCTGTTAAAGCCAGCTTTAATGATTTATTCCACATATCGCTCTCCTCTTTTGCGGATAGTCAGAATTTTCATTGTCTTTAAAGCAAAAAAAGGACCAGAACAGCCCCGAATTACAGTTCAAATGCAGTAATAGCTGAAATAAATCGCTCAATATCCGTCTCAGACGAATAGAGATGGGGTGTCACACGTACCGCGCGACCCCGTACAGACACGAAAATATTTTGCGCTGATAAAGCCGCTGCCAAGCCGTCAGGCACACCGTCTTCAAATATCAGACCCAGATAATGCGGCGCACGCAAATCTTTTGGCAAAACCGATAAGCCATGCGCACCTAAGCGCTGCGCAATATAGCTGTTTTTTTGTCCTAAAGTCGCTGAGATATTCTCTATGCCCCATTCTAGTAATTGGCGCATAGCCGCACTGGCGCCCATAAGCTGTCCCGGATTTGAACGCTGTCCCATATCAAATTTTCGCGCGCCTTTTTGAAATCCGTCGCGGTAATTGGTCAAGCCTGTGAAATCTTCTGAACCCGTACGGTTTAACCAATTATGTTCTAATGGCTCTGCGTTTTGCCATTTTGGATCTATATATATAACACCCAGACTATAAGGCCCCATAAGCCATTTATAAGTCGCCGCTACGGCAAAATCAGGGCGCGCTGTGGCAAGATCAAGTTTTTGCACGCCCAAGGACTGGGTTAAATCTAGAACCAGAGCGGCCCCGATCTTATCAAGCTCATTTCTTATTTTTGCCAGATCAAGCGTCGCCCCGCTGGCCCAATGGGTCTGCGGCACGGCGACAATCGCGGTTTGGGGATTTAAGGCCGCTAGGATATCGCGCGTCCAGTTATAATCAGACGGGGTCGGCAGGATATTTACCTGTGCCCCGACTTTGCGCGCCTTGTCCTGCCACGGATAAATATTTGAGGGAAACTGACCTTCCAGCACAATTATGTTTTGGCCTGCATGCAAAGGCAGAGCATTGGCCGCAATTTGAACCCCGTAACTCGTAGACGGGATAATCGCAATATTATCAGCAGATGTTTCTAAAATTTCGCCAGCCAGCCCTCGCATGGTTTCAGGATAGGTAAAGAAGTCCGCCGGCTGATATGTCCAAGGCAGCTTTTTAAGTACAGTCCCGTCTATCATGGCTTGCGCCACCTTGTGCATAAGCGGGGACATATAAGCCGTGTTTAAATAAGCATGGCTTTCTGGAATATCGAAAAGGTGCTTTTGGGACGGGATCATCATCCCTTCCCATATCGCAGATAATTTAAGCTGTCATGAGCTAATCTAAAGGCTCATATCATAAAGCAAGCGTCTTAGGCGTTACTCATGGCTTCGGCATCAGGACTCCATTTACCCAATGAAGCCAGGCCGTTCATTTTCGCGCGGTGATCAAATGCTGCTTGTGCCGCGTCATAATTTTCTTCCTTACCCTTCCAGGCTTGAAGTGCGGATTGCTGCAAAGCCCGACCATAAGAATAGGTCAGGTTCCATGTAAAGCCGCCAATCTTATTCATCATATCCAAATGCTCGGTCGCGATTTCATTATCTTGACCACCAGACAAAAAGGCAATGCCGGGCACAGATGAAGGCACAGTATTTTTAAGCACCTTAATCGTACGCTCAGCGACTTCCTCAACACTGGGCTGGGTCGGGCATTGTTTACCCGCAACAACCATATTGGGTTTTAAAATAATACCTTCCAGCTTTACGCCCTGCTCAAAAAGCTCTGTAAACAGGCTATTGAGGACTTCTTCTGTCACTTCTTGACAGCGTTCCACCGAATGGGCCCCGCCCATAAGAACTTCAGGTTCCACAATGGGTACAATACCCGCTTCCTGACATAGGCTGGCATAACGGGCCAAGGCATGATTATTCGCCTTAATCGCACCGCGTGAGGGTGTGATTTTGACAGATTGATCAGGGTGAGAAATTTCAATCACGGCACGCCATTTCGCAAAGCGGGCGCCAATTTTATAATATTCCGCCAGACGCTCTCTTAATCCGTCAAGCCCGTGCGTAATCGTTTCACCGGGGCGTCCGGCTAGAGGTTTCGCCCCCATATCCACCTTAATACCCGGAATAGAATCTACCTGCGCAAGTAAGTCTACCAAAGGTGTACCGTCCTTGGCGGATTGACGAATTGTCTCGTCATACATAATCACGCCGGAAATATAGTTTTTCATGGCCGCTTCGGTTCTAAAGAGCATTTCGCGCCAATCGCGGCGGCTGTCTTCGGTTGACACCGTATCAATCGTATCAAAACGCTTTTTGATCGTACCCGTTGATTCGTCCGCCGCTAATATGCCCTGACCGGGTGTGACCATTTTTACAGCGATATTATTTAAATCTTCCAAATTCATGTAGCTCTCCCAGCTTATGTGCCTCTAAAGGCCATACAGAATGATTTGCCCGTCTTTTAAGCCTTTTGGGTTAATATTTCTACGCCCGGTAAGACTTTTCCTTCCATCCACTCCAGAAAAGCGCCTCCAGCTGTGGAAATATAGGTGAAATCTTCACTGGCCCCGGCATGTTTCAGGGCCGCGACCGTATCACCCCCACCCGCGACCGCTATCAGGCCGTTAGACTTGGCTCGTTTTGCGACATATTTGGCCGCCGCCACAGTAGATGTGTCAAAGGGCGGTATTTCAAAAGCCCCAAGCGGGCCGTTCCAGATAAGTGTTTTGGCCTTATCTATTTTATCGGCTAACATATTCACCGTCTCTGGCCCAGCGTCCAAAATCATCTCCGTTTTCTTGACATCATCCAGACCAGAAGTACGGTTCTTTGCATCTGCCTTAAACTCTTTGGCCAGTACGACATCCACTGGCAGTATAATTTCACAGCCCGCCTTTTTAGCACTCGCCAGTATTGTTTTAGCCATATCTGTAAGATCATGCTCACATAGTGACGCCCCGACATTTCGGCCCTGCGCCGCAAGGAAAGTATTGGCCATGCCCCCGCCAATAGCCAGCATGTCGAGCTTTTTGACCAGATTATTTAACAGATCAATTTTCGTTGAAACTTTCGCCCCGCCTACAACCGCCATGACAGGTGATTTAGGATTTTCAAGGGCTTGGGAGAGATGGTCAAGCTCGCGTTCCATAGCTAACCCAGCATAAGCCGGTAAATATTTCGCAATGCCTGTTGTCGAGCAATGGGCGCGGTGCGCCACAGAAAACGCGTCTTGTACGAACATATCGCCCATAGCCGCATAGGCTTCAGACAGGCTGTCCTCGCATTTGACTTCACGCGGATCAAAACGCGTATTTTCCAGCAAAATAACCGCACCAGCCTCTAACGTCTCAATAATGCCCGGATTTAGCTCCTGGCTAAAAAAAACTTCACTGCCTAATTTCTCAACCAAGGCCGGTACAAGAAACCGGGTTGAAGACTTCTCATCCACCTTACCTTTAGGACGACCGAAATGCGTTAGCAAAATGGTTTTCGCGCCCGATTTTTGGAGATGCTTTATGGTCGGAATAGCGGCGTCCAGTCGCGTGTCATCCGAAATGGACCCGTCCTTATTGCGCGGGACGTTAAAATCGACACGGATAAGGACCCGTTTGTTTTTTAGGCGGACGCCTTTGAGCCTTTTAAAATCCATTTTACCGACTAGCCTTTAATATTTCCGCCCATTTTGCGGGCCACATCAATCATGCGATTCGCAAAGCCCCATTCATTATCATACCATGCCACGATTTTTATCAAATCCCCGTCCAATACCTTTGCAAGCGGGGCGGCATATATGGCCGAATGTGGATCATGATTAAGATCAGAGGACACAAAGGCTTCATCCGTATAACGTATCACGCCTTTCATTTCGTCTTGGGAGGCGGTAAAGACGGCTCTGTTTAACGCATCAATATCGGTTTTCTTTTCAGGCTGAAACGCCAGATCTACCATAGAGACATTGGCTGTTGGCACGCGCACGGCTGAACCTGAGAGGCGGCCAGATAAGGCGGGCAGGACAAGTCCAACAGCTTTGGCCGCACCTGTTGACGTTGGTATCATATTAAGAGCTGCGGCTCTGGCACGGTATAGGTCTTTATGGGAATTATCTAAAATGCGCTGATCTTGGGTGTAGGAATGAACGGTAGTCATAAACCCGCGTTTGATCCCAACATTATCCATGAGAACTTTTGCAATCGGGGCCAGACAATTTGTTGTACATGAGGCACAAGAGACGATTTTACTCTGACGATTAAGATCGTCGTGATTAACCCCGTAAACAATGGTTTTATCCACACCGTCAGCTGGCGCAGAGATTAAGACTGATTTCGCACCTGCCGCAAAATGACCCATATTACGCTCACGGGTTCTAAACACGCCGGTACATTCCATAACGACATCCACATCCAGATCGCCCCAACCGATATTTGCTGGATCGCGCTCATGTGTCATACGTACGCGGCCACGGCCAAAATCCATATAATCATCACCAATTTCGACATTGGCGCCAAAACGGCCATGGACACTGTCATAACGTAGCAAATGCGCTGAAGTCTCTATTTTGCCCGGACTATTAATAGCCACAAGCTCTATGTCTTGAATATCATATTCAGCCAAGGCTCGCGTAACAAGGCGGCCAATACGGCCAAAGCCGTTAATCCCGATTTTAATGGACATGAAAGAACTCCAATTGGATGCAATTCTGGGTTTGTGCACACGCTATGTAACTATAGACTCAAAACTGTCAATAAACAGTCAATAAGATTGCACTTGGCCTGAGGCGATTTTTGGGCCATTCTGTTAAAAGAAGAGAGAATCGAGGGATTTAGAGGCATAAATGAGTGAAAATGCGAATATTCGGCTGGCCGCTGATCGGCTGCAGGAGGCATTAAAGTCCCTCGAAGGTTCGCTCGCCCCCCTCCTACAGGAAGTCAAAGACTTAAGAATCGCAGCAAATGAAGCTGAAAGTTTTAAGGCTGACCGTACAGATCTCGCCAAGCAATTAGATGAGAGCAAGGCGCGCGAAGAGACATTTGTTGAACGCGAAAAAGAGTTTTCAAATTTGGCGGATGAAACAATGTCCGAGCTTGATCGCGTTATTCAGCAGGTCAAAGATGTCCTTGGGCATGAAGGCACATAGAGATGGCAAAAGTCAGTATAAATATAAATGGTCGGAAATACGCACTCGGATGTGATGACGGGGAAGAAGAGCGTCTGATGCGCTTGGGTCAAAAACTAGATGACCGGATCAATATGCTTGCCAATCAATTCGGACAGATTGGCGATCTTAGACTACTTGTTATGGCGGGTATTACGCTCACAGATGAGTTAGAAGAGTTAAATGAAGGCGTTCAGGAACAGGCTGAAAAAATGTCTGAAAAAATCCGCAAAGAAAGTGATGCCGCCCTAGTTGAGGCGCAGCGCGGAGAGGTTCAAGCCTCAGATAGTTTGATCGAGGCGGCTATACGTATTGAAGGTTTAGCTGAGAAACTCTCTGCTTATAAGGCTTAGCTACAGCCCCAACACTTTTAAAAAAGATAAACCGCTATAAGAGACTTATAGCGGTTTATTATCTTACAATTGGACGTAAGAGATTATGGTCTTACAGGTCCTTTAGACCAGCCGAAGGCTTAAACTGACATGATGTCTTTGCCCGGCTCATCATTTTTTGGCCTGTAGATGGATTGCGCATTTCACGTGATGGACGATATTTTGCAATAAATTGTCCAAATCCCGGAACAGCAACGCCGTTACCTTGCTTTAATTGCCCTGTGACTGTTTCGCAAAAGGCGTTTAAAAACTCACCGGCTTGTGACTGTGTAGTACCGCAGCTAGTTGCCAAGGCAGATACGAGTTCTTTTTTATTCATCTTGGTCTCCCATTTTTAATGCGAACCCCAATCCTCATGATGAAGTTCTTAACAATATCCTAGCCAATAAGGTTAATAGGCCATTAACAAGCCCCGTATTATTGCGTTTTCTGGCCCTTCCCGCTGATAATATTATGCTTTTTATTAAGAATTTTGGCACTTCTGAGGTCAAAAATGAGATCAAAAATAAAAATTTCTTCGAAAAGGTGACGTCATTATTGACAAAAATATTGGTCATTAACGAGGATTTTAAGCCTTTCTGACTTGCTTTATAGACACGAATAAAGGTTTATGCCGCCATGATTGTACAAATCGGAATCATTGGTGCTGGCGTTTTTGGAAACTATCACGCCCAGAAAATCACTCTCAATAAACACGCCCGGCTTGTCGGGTTTTACGATGCAAATATCGTTAAGAGCACACAGCTTGCTAAAGCTCATAATTGTACAGTTTATCCCGATCTGGATGATCTACTCGAACAGGTTGATACGGTTATTATCGCCTCTCCAGCGAAAGCCCATTACAAAGACGGCTATATAGCTCTGCGGGCTGGAAAGCATTGTCTGATTGAAAAACCGCTGGCGACACACGCAGATGAAGCGCGAGATTTAATACATTTAGCAAAACGCCAAAATCTGGTGTTGCAAGTGGGCCATCAGGAACGCTTTATACTCAAGGCGGTCGGGATAGATAAAATAAAAACCCCGCCTACCGCGCTATACACTCAGCGCTTTTCCCCTTACTCACCACGCGGCAGTGGCATATCTGTTACGCAAGACCTCATGATACATGATATTGATCTGGCTATCTGGCTGATGGGTGGCCTGCCAAAGCAGATCAAAGGTTACGCCCATAAAATTATATCCAGTAGTGCTGATACGAGCTTGGCCTTTTTAGAGTTTGCAAATGGAAAAGCCCGACTGGATGCTAACCGTGTTGCCCCCCAAGCAAGGCGGCGCCTGATAATAGATTACCCGCAAGGCCGTATCAGTTTAGATTTTCTGCAAAAAACCTGCATTAACACCACGCCATTTGATCTGAATAAGGATTTCACGGGGGAACCGCTTGCTCAAGACCTGCGCGCCCATGACCCGTTGCGAGTCGCAGATGACGCGTTTATCTCATCCATCGTCAATGGCACGGATATATGCGTGACGGGTGAGGACGGCTTGCAAGCCTTGCAGACCGCGCTTGAAATTGATGCCAGCGCGGCCAGAACGTCTTAATCAACAGGCCGAATATTAATAATCATATCCGGGATTATGTCTGGCAAGCCGGCGCATGAGCCCCGGCCAGACGAGATTATCTCCCATGCCGGGCACAAAGGCGGCTGAGCCTTGTTGATAAACCTTGTGTCCCATCGCTTCGGGCTCTTCAATTAAGTCCGCCTCACTACCAACGGACTGGGCAAAAATCTGCGCCTTACAGGCATTTTCTAGAAAATACATACGCAGAAAGGCCGTCCCGCAGCTTGGCCCCAATGTTAATGTCCCGTGATTGCGTAACATTAGCAGGCTCTTTGTGCCCAGATCAGCAACAATCCGCTCGCGCTCATCCAGCTCCAGCGCGATACCTTCATAATCATGATAGGCCAGATCATCATATACCTGCATGGCCATTTGCGTATATCTGCGTAGACCTTTTTTCTGCGCCGAGACCGCCATGCCGTAAGGTGTATGGACATGAATGACACATTTGGCATCACTGCGGGCATTATGCACGGCCGAATGAATGGTAAATCCGGCTGGATTGACAAAATAGGATGTGTCCTGACAAATATTGCCTTCCGTATCTATTTTGACCAGAGATGAGGCCGTCATCTCGTCAAACATCACACCATAAGGATTTATCAAAAACCTATGCTCTCCGTCTTCATCGGGCAGGCGCACGGAAATATGGGTAAAGACCAAATCCGTCCATCCATACATGGCACAAAGCCGATAAGTGGCCGCTAATTGTTTGCGTAGGTCCCACTCTGTATCTGAAACCTTGCCTTTTAAGCTGGGAACCGATGTCGGGTCTGCAATTTGGAATCCCGCATCCACTGTCATAGCGCTTTGTTTTGTCACGAAAAAACTCCTCATGGCTGTTTAGAGACAGAACTATGCGGGCGCAGGCCGTTTCTGGCAAGGCCTTGTCAGGTAAATTTTTCTAAAGCAGGAAAGGACGTTTCCAGTCTCGCATGTTGATGGAGAGCTTATTCTTCGCGCCCAGCATAACGCATAGCGTCTTTTACAGGCTTAAGAAGATAGCTCATGACAGAACGCGACCGGGTTTGCATAAAGGCTTCTGCTGGCATGCCCGGTATAAGCGTAACGCCGTTTAAGCGTTTCATTTCCTCTCGCGGAATATTCACTTTGACAGAAAAATACGGAAAGCCTGTTACAGGGTCAGTGAGGCGGTCGGCGGACATTGCTAAAACCTCTCCGTTCACCTCTGGAGTTGTACGCTGATTAAAAGCAGAAAAGCGTACAGTCGTTGTCTGGCCCGGAAAGACCTGATCAATATCTTGGGGATTAACCTGACTTTCAATAATCAGACGATCATCCCTTGGGATGATTTGCATAATTTCTTGGCCCGGCGATATTACACCGCCAATCGTGGTAACTGCAATTTTATGGACAATACCTGCACTCGGCGCGCGGAGGTGAATACGCTCTTTTAGGTCTGATACGGATATAAGCTGCTCGCGCTGATCTGATAAAATAGTACGGGCTTCGCGCATCTCGGTCAAAATGGCTTCGCGGCGTTGACTGCTCAGTTGCAATATCTGGACTTCAATTTCACTGATAGAATTTCGAATACGGGCAATTTCCGCATGTTGGCTGGCGCTATCGCCTTCCAGAGCGGCACGCTCGCGCTGAGCACCCGTAAAGCGCGCACGGGTCACAACTCCTCTATCCACGCCGATGCGTAAGTCTTCTAACTCCCCGTTCATCAGGTCTAATTGCTGATTATTCGTGTAAATAAGGGAATCTAGACCCTGTATCTGGTCTTCAAATTGCGCAATACGCTTACGTAATTGCGTCACCTCACCAGCGGCTGCGACACGACGTGCCTCAAATAATTTCATCTGACCGGTTTTAGCCAGCTCGATGTCTTTATTGCCTTTATGATCACGTATATCTTCAGGCCAGTAAATCCGCGGTAGATTATCGCGCTCGGCTTCTAGTCTGGCGACCCGGGCTAAAACTTCAAAATAACGTGTCTGGACCATGCTGCGATTAGCTTCAATCCGTGTGGCGTCCAATGTCATTAATATGTCACCCGCCTTAACGTGCTGACCTTCCGTGACAGGAATGGCCCCTACAATACCCCCGTCAATATGTTGAATGATTTTGGGTTTACTCTCGACGACAACTGTACCCGGCGCAATAACCGCGCCGTTTATTTTAAAGAGGCTTGCCCAGCCGCCAATACCCAGTACTAGCGCGACCAAAGAGATCATCCCCATTTTCATATATTTATTATAAGACGACACTGGCGCGCCTGCTTGATGAGCTTGCTCAACTCGCTGTGTTGGTATGGCGTGGTTTATCTCTTCTGCTGGCTTTGCCGTTTTACGGAATTTCGCCTTAAGTGTTTCTATATTCATGACGCGACCCTTTGTGCGTGTTGAGCGGCCTGTGCGCCCGCTTGCGGGGCTTGTTGGGTTTGCGTTTTCACGCCGCTATTTAAGGCTTTCAAAACATCCGCTTTGGATCCAAAGGCAACTTGCTTGCCAGAGCGCAATACGAGTAACTGATCCACAGCCGCAATCGCACTGGGGCGGTGGGCCATGACTATCACGCTTGTCCCGGCGTGACGCAGCGTTCTGATCGCGCGTGTTAGCGCAATATCACCTTCGGCGTCCAAGCTGGCATTCGGTTCATCTAGTACAACCAGAACAGGACGTCCAAAAACGGCGCGGGCTAAGGCTAATCTCTGGATTTGTCCGCCAGACAAAACAATGCCGCCCTCTCCGATATAGCTGTCATAGCCGTCTTTAAAGCGTAAGATCAGCTCATGTACGCCGGCAAGTTGGGCCGCGGCGACCACATCAGCGTCTGTGGCTTCTGGATTAAATCGGGCGATATTCTGGCGAATTGTGCCCTCTAATAGCTCCACATTTTGTGGCAAATAACCTATATACGGGCCTAACTCATCCGGGTCCAATTGATCAAAACTTGCCCCGTCAAGACGAACCGTGCCCTTTTGCGGTATCCATATGCCTGTTAAAAGACGGGCTAATGTAGTTTTGCCTGACGCGCTGGGGCCAATAACACCTAGACCGCTACCCGGAGCCAGTTGAAAATTAAGCCCGATTAATGTTGCCTGCGTGGCACCCGGCGGGCCTGCCACCATATTTTCAACAGTTAAGATACCTTTTGGCGCAGGCAATCTTGTTGTCTCGCTATTATCTTCTCCCGTCTCTAAAAATTCGTTCAGTCGGCCATAAGCTGCTTTAGCCGCATTAAATCCGCGCCATTGTGAAATCGCACCCTGTACAGGCGCCATAGCCCGACCCAAAATAATAGAAGCTGCAATCATCGCACCTGGGGTTACAATTTGCTGAATGGCCAAAGCCCCGCCAGCGCCCAATATCGCGGATTGTAAAAACATCCGAAAGGCTTTGGTCGTCGCCGTTGTCGACCCTGCCCGGTCAGTACTTGAGAGCATTTCCGTGGCGCGCTTATCATGTAATTTGGCCCATTTTTGTCGCATATGTGCGCCCATGCCCATAGCCTGAATTATATCGGCATTGCGGTGGCTTTGTTCTGTGAAATTCAACTCAGCGCGGCGCACACGCATTGATTCTTGTAGAGGCTCTCGCGTGACAATTTCATTATAGACCGCAAAGATAATCAAGGCCGCTGTCCCTAACAGGGCAATGACACCCAAAGTCCAGTGCAATAAGAATATCACTCCGATATAGACTATTATCCATGGCAGATCGAAAAAGGAGCTTGGGCCGTTCCCGGACAAAAACTGTTTTAGTGAGAACAAATCCTTCATCGGGGCATGGGCCTGCCCCGTTTTGGTGTTCAGACCTCGTTTCAGCCAAGCCTTATAGGACCTTTGTCCCAATTCTTTTTCAAAATCTGTGGCTAACCGCGTTAAAACGCGGCTACGGCAAAATTCCAGAACCCCCATAAACATATAAAGGACGGCCATTAAAACACTGAGCGCCATCAAGGTCGACATGCTGCGGCTGATCAGAACACGGTCATAGACCTGCAACATATAGAGCGGGCCTGTTAGCATGAGAAGGTTGATGAAAAAGCTAAATAGCGCCGTGCCCGTAATGGCACGTTTGGCCTTAAACATAGCTTTGCCAACGGGTGAGTTTAATCCGCCTTGCGTACCATTATTCTCAGTATTTTTAGGATTTGTCATAGTTAAGCGCTTTATTTTCCCAGCGCTCTGAATAGCCAAACAAATCTAATTTCTGGTTAAATTTTCTCAACTAATGTTAGTTTGCGGATAAATGACTTATATTGACTCGAAAACCCTCCAAGATCTGCAAAGCCATAACCTTCTATGACGTCAGGCATATTTTCACATAAATTTCGTATTACGCACCAAAAAATCAGTCGCAAATTTTCTCAAAAACACTTCAAACATGGCGGTTTTTTCATGCTTTTTTTTTAGATAATAACACTAATCGCCATAGACCTTGCTCCCGCCCTTCGCTATCTAGGCACAAAGGGAATTTAAGCAAAATAGTGTCAAAGACGAAACATAGCGCGCTATCGCAAATGATAAATGCGAAAGAAACAAAAGCCCCGTCCAAAAAGGCGGCAGCCTTAAGCACGTCCGCGCCTGCTCTATTAACGCTCTTATTTGCAGCTAGCCTGTTTTCCCTCCCTGCCCATTCTCAAACTCTTTCAACAACAGCGGCAGGAACAAACAGGCTTTTGGAACTCGCCGAAGGCAGCCCGTTCTTTGATCCGAATATCATATATTTAGAAGCCGATGAGCTTATCAATGATGAAACAACGGGTATTTTAACAGCGCAAGGTGAGGTGGAAGGCCGGTATCAAGACAGGACCTTACGTGCCGATCAAGTCCTTTACACACTAGAGACTGGACGGGTTATCGCCTCGGGTAATGTGGTGTTAATCGATGCCACAGGTGCAACACAATATGCTGATAAATTAGAGCTTTCAGATACGTTAGAAGCCGGGACCGCCTCTAATTTTAGCGCGCGTTTTCCGGAAGGCGGAATATTAAGCTCCAAAATTGTTGTGCGGGATGAAAGGGAAGGTGTTGCACTTTACAATGCTTTTTACACGGCCTGTGAGGCCTGCGATAAAGACGGGAAAACCAAAACCCCGACCTGGCGTATTCGTGCCCGGAAAGTGACGCAAGAACAGGATAAAAACTATATCCAATATCGTGACGCCGTCGTCGAATTCAAAGGGATACCCCTTATTTATACCCCTTACCTTGCCCATCCTGACCCTAGTGCTGACCGGGCCAGCGGGTGGTTAAATCCCTTTATCGGCATAGACGGTGCCCGGGGTTTCAATGTCCGCACACCATATTATTATGCACTAGATGATCACTCAGAGCTGACTATCACCCCGCAAATCTCCGCTCGCGTAAATCCCTTACTGGAAGCCGATTATCGGCGCTTATTCCATAGAGGTGAGATTAATGTTAATGCCAGCCTGACCTATGCCAGCCCATTTGATAATGATGGTGATGCCTTTAATGACCCCTCTCTTTTTACCAATCCTGAAGACACGACATTAGGGCGTCAATTCCGCTCCCATTTTTTCGCAGATGGATTATTTGATCTTGACGATGTGTGGCAGTTGGGTTTTGGCATACAGACCGCCTCAGATGATCTATTTCTAAAACGCAATGATCTGGATGAAAGTCCAGATGAGTTTGGCCTTCATGATGCCGCCAGCCGACGTCTTGTCTCCCAAGCCTTTATTGTTGGCCAAGATGATAATTTTCGGTTCTCAACCAGCGCATATGGCTTTCAAAGCCTGCGCACATCCATCATAGAAGACGATAATACGGGCCTCTTTACCGTCTTTCGCGAAGAAGAAGACGTTCTACCAATTGTGGCCCCCAAGATCGAATTTGAACATTATCTCACGGACCCGCTTATCGGGGGACGGCTGAAAACCTTTGCTGATACGACTATACTGACCCGCGAACTTGGCACAGATTATTTGCGCGCAACAGGCGGGCTGGACTGGAGCAAAAACTTCATCGCGCCAGGCGGGGTTGAGGTTAAACCCTTTGCCAATGGCCGTTTTGACTATTTTGACATAGAACCCGAAGACCTTGCTTCTGAGAGTTTTGAGCGCACATTGGGCCAAGCCGGAGTAGATGTTCGCTGGCCCTTTATTAAAGCCACCGAGACAGCCGACTTCATTATCGAACCGCGCGTGCAAGTCACACAAAGTTTCGGAGATGGGAATCTTGAAAACTTCACACGTATTGACGGGACGGGTCAGGCCATTTCCCTATTTCAAGACAGTTTAGATATTGATTTAGACCAAGCGCTTTTCTGGTCATCGAATAAATCCACCGGATTTGATTTCTGGCAAGAAGGCTTTCGCGCAGATCTAGGTGCTTCCTTTATCGCCAATTGGGATGAGGATAAGCGTGCCCACCTCTTTGTCGGCCAGAGTTATGCCAGCGGCTTTGATGATAGCTTTCTGATAGGCTCAGGACTGGCAGGTAATAGCTCGGATATTATCGGCTTGTTTGAGCTTGATCTAGGGCCAAATTTCAGTTCCTCAACGCGTGTGCGCTTTGATGATAATGACAATAATTTTAGCCGGATAGATACGGACCTGAAATATTCAAACCGGTTTTTTACCGCTGATGCGCGTTATTTCCGCTTTGATGAAAGCGCCGCTTTATTTACAACCGAGCCCAATGCCCCTTCGGAAGAACTCTCCGGTGGTATAACCCTGCGCCTTGCCAATAACTGGAGCACGGCTTACCGAGCTTCGCGCGATCTTGATCTTGATATTACCAGACGCCAATCGCTGTCCTTAATATATGACGATGAATGTACGCGCGTTGAGCTTATTTATCACCGCAACCGAAATGACTTGGGACTTGTCGGCAGCAATTCAGGTTTAGGTATACGCCTGTCACTCCTGACTTTGGGTGATTTTGGCGATCAATAAAATCGAGGGCTAATTTAGCCTACAAAGGATTTCTCAACCACAAATTCAGCTGGCTTGGAATTAGAACCTTCCGTTAAGCCAAAGCCTTCAACTAATGCTTTTGTATCATTGATCATGTCCATTGAGCCGCAAATCATAACCCGGTCTTCAGCCGGATTAAGCGGCGGTGTGCCAGCATTTTTAAACAAGTCCCCACTTTGGATAAGTGTCGTGATACGGCCCTTAAGCGGATGTTCCTCTCGGGTCAGGCTGGTAATATGTAAAAGTTTGCCGTCAATCATCTCTCCCACTAACGGATCATCATTGAGGCTTTTAACAAGCCGCAGACCATAAGATAGCTCGGCGCGCTGTCGGCATGTATGGGTTAAGATCACTTGGTCATAACGCTCAAAAGTTTCCGGGTCACGTATCAAGCTGGCGAAAGGTGCAATCCCTGTACCTGTAGAAAACATGTAAAGACGCTTGCCCGGCAAAAGCGCGTCCAAGACAAGCGTGCCGACAGGTTTACGACCTAGCAGTACCGTATCGCCTTTTTTGATTTTTTGGAGACGCGAGGTTAGCGGCCCGTCCAGGACTTTAATCGAGAAAAATTCCAGCTTCTCGTCCCATGACGGACTGGCGACGGAATAGGCCCGCATGACCGGGCGTTTCTCATCTTCGCGTTTTGGCAGGCCGATCATAATAAATTCGCCAGACCGAAAACGAAAACTAGGCGGACGACTTATATTAAAAGAAAAGAGTCGATCCGTATAATGCTCGACATCCAAGACAGTTTCTTCCGTCGGGGCGTTCGGGTTTACTTTGGTCATTTCCGGTCCTGTTTCTAACTCAAGAGTGCAGTATCTACAGGCACATAAGGATAATTAGCGGAAATTACAATAAGCTATATATAAAACAATCGTTCTTTTTATCAAACACTACAGTTGATCGGGCCGATCTGCTGATTTTAGCGCTTCAACAATCTTTTTAACGTCTTGGGCGTGTTCAAGCGGCATGACCAGAACCTTATTATCTTCGACTATGATCGAAAGCCCCTCAAGGCCAATCGCGGCCACTAACGGCCCGTCTGTTTGAATAAGACAATTTGAGACATTATGAGCCATGACATCCCCCTTAAAGGCCTGCCCGTCATCATCCTTTAACTCATCATATAAGGCCAGAAATGAGCCTATATCCGTCCAGCCAATATCGGCTGGCACAATGGCGGCTTTGCGTGTGGGCTCCATGACAGCATAATCAATAGACTGACCTTTAATTTGTGAAAACAGATCCGCGTCCAAATGATAGACCACACCGTCTGTCTTCCCCATCTCATAGGATTGACGGGACACCTTTTCAATATCAGGGGCGTGCATCGACATTTCTGCCAACATTGCCTCCGGCGCAAACATAAAAATACCCGCATTCCAAGCATAATCACCAGAGGCGAGATATTTTTGAGCTGTTTCAAGGTCAGGTTTTTCCCGAAAGGATTTTACGGCCGAGGCATTGGCGTCAATACTCTCTCCCGCTTCAATATAACCATAGCCCGTCTCTGGGCGGTCAGGCGTTATACCAAATGTGACGAGATGGCCGGAACTGGCCGATTTTACGGCATTGGAAATCGCAAGACGAAAGGCTTCGGGTTTTTTAACATGATGGTCTGCGGGTAATAATAGCGCGATCACATCACGGCCTAATGTCTGGCCAAGCGCCTTGGCATGTAAGGCGGCTATCGCCCCGCACGGGGCCGTATTACGCCCGACGGGTTCGACTATAATCGCTCCGATTTCGGTATTAATATCCGCCATCTGCGCGGCAATAGCGCTGGCATGAGCGGCATTACAAATAAAGACAGGGGGTAAGAACATATCTCCTGTTAATCGCGCAACTGTTTCCTGGATCATGGTTTTATCTGTTAATAAAGGCAGAAGCTGTTTGGGCGCAGCCTTACGCGATAAGGGCCATAAGCGGCTCCCCGCCCCGCCCGACATAATCACCGGTAAAATTGAAACTTCAGACAAATTCGTCATGCATAGAGCCTTTTCTTTTGGTTCACCTTAGTCAAAACACGTTTAATCTGGGTTAAAACAGACGTACTAATTTATAAAAAAGCACCCGCAATAAAAGCCTTCAGGAAAGGCCCGTTATCCGCCTCACCTAACCCCCAAGGCTTACCTTGCCAAATTGGTAGCGGATCAAAACACGGCAATTTTCCAAAGGCCCCTTCTTTGGCGGCTCGAACTTCCAGTCCTGAACTGCACGCAAGGACGGTCCCGGAAAAAACCGGTCTGGCACGCTACGCTCTATAGACACATTTTGTGTCTCCCCGCTTGCGTCTACATCCAGTTTGATAATCGTCCAACCTTGGCGTCCGCTATTAAAGGCTTTCCTGGGATATTCAGGCAGTTCAAATTTTAGCGCGGCCAAGGCCTCACCGCCCAGACAATCATCGGGATTGGAATAGCCCTTCACCCAAGGGTCAGGCGGGTAGTCTCCGCGTGGATTAAAAGCCTGTGAGGTCTGACAGCCCCAGAGCAGAGAAGCCCCGACACACATTAGTAAAACATCTTTTATGTGACTGGTCTTAACCGTCATTCACATTCACCAAAGTGATTGGCAACAAGTTCAGATAAAGCCTCTAATGCCAAATCCGCATCTTTGCCCGAGGTAGAAATCGTAATCTCTTCTCCGCAGGCAGAGCCCAACATGAGAATTTCCATTATACTATCGGCTATAACGGTTTCGTGGCCGACATCATTATGGCTTGTGACCTCGACATGGGCGTCAAATTTCTCGGCGCATTTTACGAATTTCGCTGAGGCCCGCGCATGCAAACCCCTTTTATTGACAAGTTTCACGCGCTGGGCTGGCATGTCTATTCGCCGGGCTGTAGAATTTCGGAAGCAATGGCAATATAGCGCTGCCCCGCATCCTTGGCTTTTATAGCCGCCTCTTCCAATGTAGAGGTGGGACGGGCTTCGGCCAGTTTTATCAACATTGGGAGATTAACACCCGCTAGAATTTCAATACGGCCCTGATCCAGCATTGAGATCGCCAAATTAGCGGGCGTACCGCCAAACATATCGGTTAGTAAAATAACACCCTTATCGCAATTCACCCGCTCGACCGCCGCCCGAATATCATCACGGCGAAATTCCATATCATCATCCGGGCCGATACAGATGGTTTCCATATGCTCTTGCGGGCCAACAACATGCTCGGTCGCCCGTCGTAATTCGACAGCCAGCTCTCCATGCGTGACGATAACTAATCCGATCAAAACAAACCTCTTTTTGCAAACTCCAATTAATCAATAAAACCGCCATGAGAAAAGCTATTTTATGGGTTTATCTCTGATTTTATCAGTAAGCGTGTCTTTTTTGCACGTCATTAGCGCCGCGAACGTTTCGCATTTCCGCGTTTTGAGTGTGCGGGTCCGCCTGAAACGTTTTGAAGGGGGAGATTTATAACAAAACGCGCGCCTTTTATATCGCCGCTGCTGGAGCCTGCGCCCTCACCGATAATATTTTCTGCATGAATTTCGCCGCGATGCGCTTTGACAATCTGACGACAAATCGCAAGCCCCAAACCGGAATGAGAGCCAAAGCGCGTGCCTTGGAGTCTTTCGGTGTAAAACCGGTCAAACACTGTTTCTAAGTTTTCAGTCGGTATGCCCTTTCCCTGATCTTCAACTGTGATGATGACACGTTCACCACGGTCCTTATCCGATCTGGTAAAGGCTTTAAGCCTGACCTCACCCTCAGGGGGAGAAAAAGTAAGGGCATTATCTATGAGATTGCGCAGGACCTGCGCAAAAGGGTCTGCAAAAGCGCGTATATATAAATGCGTCTGCGCGTCTGTTTTATCTTTTGTTTTTGACTTCTCTTTTGTTTTCGCTTTGTCTTCCGGCTTCGGTTTTTCCGATCCTTGTGCACCCTCTTTCTCATAGACGATTTTGCCATTGCCCTGATGGGTCTGGTTATAAAAATCAGTGAGGTTTTGAAGCATTTCGCACACATCCAATGTTTGCGCGGCTTCGCGTGCCAAATTCGCATCAACCTTAGAGGCTTTAGAGATATCCGAAATCAGCCTGTCCATACGGGCAACATCGCTTTGGATAATTTCGACCAATTGCTCGCGCTGGGCTTTGGTCTTGGCAGAGCGCAAACTATCAGAGGCAGACCGTAAAGAGGTAAGCGGGTTTTTTATTTCATGGGCCACATCGGCAGCAAAATTGGCTATATCATTTATCCGGTCATAAAGCCCGTCCGTCATTTCGCGCATGACGACTGAAAGATCGCCAATTTCATCACGGCGATAAGATAAATCAGGAATTGCATTACGGCTTTTGGCTGAACGGATAACCCGTTCTGAAGCCCGCGCGAGACGCCGCATTGGCAAAGCAATAAATAAGGTCAAAGCCAAGGATGATAATAAGGCGGCCAATAAAGCCAGTCCAATTATCGGCGCCAAGGCTTGCCTTTCACCCGTCACAATATTTTCCACATCACTGGACTCAAGCGTGACAACACCAACAACTTGCTGAACCCTTTTAACAGGCAAGGACATGGACACGATTAGCTCATCGGCCGCATTATAACGCTCACCTTTAACCTTATCCCCCTCTAAGGCCTTACGGATATCTCCTGTCAGATTATGGCGTAACTTGTCGCGATGTTTGACCCGCCAAGGTAATTCATGGAATGTTTTTCTAACCCAGACTTCTATTTTATCTCGCCAGACCTCATGCCAGATTGGTGGCGGCGGGTCTGCGATAATAGGGGCTAATTCTGTGACGGCAATTTCGGTTTCGAACTGCTGGCTATCGGCGATTAAAGTTCCGCTTTTATCATGTAAGCGTATGCGCCAACGATCTGGGAGTTTCACACGGCTTAACACATCACGGGCTTGCGTCACATCCAGCTCAGCCGCCAGACCGTAACCCGTCGCCGTATCGCCCATAATCGTTGTTATTAATTCGGCTTGAGAGCTGAGATTATCAATCTTGGCTGCAATCAAGCCTTTCGTGAAACGCTGCATAGTCAGCGCGCCTGCGACAAGGATCACTAAGCCAATAAGGTTGGACAAAAATATAAAACGTGCAAGCCGCGAAAACACGGCAGGCCGGCGCGGCCCTTTTCGCCTGTCTTCAAGCCGTCTTTGCTTAAAGTTCGGCGCACTAGCCTGCGTGTCTTTAGGCTTCTTTATATTTGTATCCGACGCCATAGAGTGTCTCAATACCATCGAAAGTCTTATCCGTCTTGCGGAACTTTTTACGCAGACGTTTTATATGGCTATCAATGGTACGGTCATCGACATAAATCTGGTCTTCATATGCCGCGTCCATAAGCTGATCGCGTGATTTCACATAACCCGGGCGCTTGGCCAAGCTCTCTAAAATTAGAAATTCAGTCACGGTCAATCGCACCGCCTGACCATCCCATGAACAGGCATGACGGTTCGGATCCAGTACAAGCTTACCGCGCTTAATGACTTTTTCATCGCCCGTTTCAGGCATTGGCAATTCAATATTTGTTAATTGGGCACGCCGCAAGACGGCCTTAATGCGTTCACCCAGCAGGCGTTGAGAGAAAGGCTTTTTAATATAATCATCCGCCCCCATATTCAAACCGATTGCCTCGTCAAACTCGTCATCTTTCGAGGTCAGGAAGATAACGGGAAGGTTTGAGCTCTGACGCAAGCGCCGCAACAGTTCTAGGCCGTCCATACGCGGCATTTTTACATCAAAGACCGCAAGGTCAGGCGGACTTTCCTTAAGGGCGGCGAGAGCCGTAACCCCGTCATGGAATTTACGCACTTCATAACCTTGATCCTCTAAAAACATAGAGACAGACGTCAAAATGTTTTCATCATCATCAACAAGGTAGATTTTGGCCATTGTCCTTGATCCTATTTGTTTCTCACTGCGCTGCGAGCCAACTGCATTATGCTTGATTTGCAGACTAGCTGAACCCGTCTGAGCCTTAGCTGAATAAGCGTTAGCGGATTGAAGGTCCGGCCTCAAGGCCTGACTTTTAAGCGATGTGAGTTCTGCGCGGTCTTTTGAAATCCGATATCCATTTTGCCTGTACATAATGCCTCCCTGTAATAGCCCGAAACACTCAAGCTATAGAGAGCCAATATGGCTAAGGTTTGACATGATTTGCCTTATTTTCGCCGCGTTACGGCTTGGGAGAGCCCGTTTTGGGCATGTTTGCCCGCCCACTTCAGCCCCATAGCTATGAATATGTCACAAATGGCTTGCCGCACATCAGACTGTGACTTACATAGCGTTTGAGATTAAAGGCCTGACGGCCCCATAAGAGAGCGCCATGAATATATTACAATCCATCCTTATTTTTTTCGTCGCCCCCATTCTGACATTTCTGCAGATTGTACTGATCGTCTATATGATTATGAGCTGGTTTACGGCCTTTAATATCGTCAATTTACGTAACCCTCTTATGGGTCAGATTTACCAGATTTGCAGGCAAATTGTGGAGCCTATGTTACGACCTTTTAGACGTTTCATTCCGCCACTTGGTGGATTGGATATGGCATTTTTCGTCGTCTTTCTAGGACTGATCTGGCTCAGAGATTATATCTTGCCTTCTGTCGTAAATATGTTGGGCTAACCAACTGGCGAAGGCCCCCCTTAACTCTCAGGGCCTTTATCCCCTAAGAGATTATCAAGACGTTCGGCCAGATCGTCTTTGCCATTTTTATCTAATGGCCCCGGATCATCGGGTTGGCGACGCGGAGTGTTCTCGGATTTCGCGATAGGCCCGTCCTCTGGCTTTGCTTGGGTTTTATCCGGTCCGTCCTTTGCTAATTTGACATTCTGCATGACGGGGCGACGCGCGGCGCCCGCCTCGAAACGCGGATGAATAAGCTCACCCGTCTCCCCGTAAGAAAAGACAAGTCTACGCCAATCCTGATCTGTATAGTCAAATCCGTCACCTTGGGGGTCAATATCCGTCCAATCCGGTTCTGACGGGGCAGACGCGGCACGCTCCAGCCAGAGACGCGCATCCGATACATTATCGAGCTTGGCCTCGCTGGCACTGGCCAGCATACACAAACGCGCACTGACGGCATCTTCTGAAACCAATGGCGAGAGGATTGACCATGCCTGTACAGCATCCCCGCGCAAGAGAGCTTCTTCGGCTTCCAGAATTTTACTCTCTCGGTGGGCCGGATTATTTTTGACCAAGGTCTTGATTTTTTTATCGCGCAGTTTTTGCGTCTCAGACCTATATAAATCCCGATAAGAAAGTGCCAAAGCGGGATGGGGCTGACTGGCCCAGGCTTTCTCTATCAGGCCTGCCGCTTTTTTGACTTGTCCTTCTTTTGCCAAAATTTGCGAGGCCAGTGATATGGCCGGTGCAAAATCCGAGGCCTCAGACACAGCGGCCAGCGCATGTTTTTTTGCCATCTCTATATTCGCTTTATCATTATACTGATCAGCCAAGGCTGTCTGGAGCACCGCCCGACGGCGGCGGCCAGACACTTTATCCATATGTTTGCGTGCAATACCCTGATCGAGCAGGTCTAAGGCCTCATGCCACTGATAATCAGAGACCAGCGCCTGAAACAAAATATCAAATGCCCAGCTGGCATCTTTATTGTCTTTATAGGCCTGTTTTGAATGACTGATCGCGCCCGCAATATCGCCGCTATTGAGCATATGTCTGGCAAGGCCGCGCTGGGCCGTCATGCGGGTCTTATCATCATCCAGCATGGATTTATATTGCGCAATCGCCTCTTCGCCGTCCCCGGCGGCTTCGGCGGCTTGGGCCGAAATCATGCGTCCCAAAGCCGGGCTGGAGATTAAATTACGAGCTTTTTCAGCCTTTTTGCGCGCCTTAGACTTATCGCCTTGTGTACCCGCAATCAACGCATCTTCCATAGCTTCTAAGGCCTGTGTGCGTTTACGCAGACCAACGCCAGATTTGACCCGTTTTGGCAGGTGTATCAAAAAGCTCAGCAAGGCCCAAAGCGCGAATAAAAGCAGCACGAATAATGTCAAAGCGACAATCGTGATGCGCCAGCTCACAACAGATTCGAAATTTAAAAAGGGCCTTATACTTGTAGATTTAATCACAAGCTGGGAGCTTTCCCCGATAAAAAGGATAAGCCCGATAAGCGCGACTATAAAGGCCAAGACTGCGACGACATATTTTGCCATTTAATATTCCTTTATCAACCCGCCTAGTTTTCCTGAAGATATGTCTGGGCGCTACTGACCCACTCATTTAAGATAGAGCGAGCCTGACTGGGTAGGTTCCCGATTAGTCTTACCGCCTCTTTAATTTCGCCCTTATCTATAGCCGCAATGATGAGATCAACTTCGTCAGTTTCGCTGGACTTTTTGACCGAAATATGGCGGGCCAGACTTCTTTGCCACCATGGCTTATCTGCCAGTTCAATATCCCGAAGTCGCGCCCTTAGGGCCGTTTCGGGAAAGTCTAACAGTTCCGCCACACGGCGCTGCGCGGCCTCAAATGAAGGTGCCTCGTCCAAAATTTGCGTCTCAGACATTGCGGCAAACCGGCTCCCTATCGCGTCTAGCTCATCACGCAATAAACGCTCTCCAAATTGAAATGTATCTGGGTCAGCTTTATTGATACGGTCTTCCAGTGCTTCCAGACGTGTGGCTATCTCAAGCGGTATTTGCAGGGCTTTTAGATGGCCTTTCTGACTTGGATCAGCAGAGCCTGCTTCACCCTCGCTCGAAAATGTCTTATCGTCCGAATTTTCAGAATAATTGCTTATAAGCTCAAAACGTTTTTCCAAGCGCGTTATATCGGCTTGCAAACCTTCCAACTCATCCTGTGTAAGTTCAGAAGCACTTTGCGGACGGGCTTCAAGCGCGTCAATACGTGCAAGAAGCGGGTTTATGTCAGATAGCGCCGCCGCCGCACTGTTTTGGGACTTAAGGCGGCGCTCTAGCCGGGCGATTTGGGTTTTAAGTGCAGCGTTTTCACTTTCAATGCGGGTAATTTCGGCCTTTATCTCGGAATTATCCGGCGGCGACAAAGTCGAGGTTTTCAAAAGCGCATAACCGCCAAGCCCAACGCCCAATATTCCCAAGACAGCCCCCAGCCATGATAATCGCCCTCCCGGCTTATTTGTCCCGTCCTGTGCTTTAGGTTTCGTCAGTCCTTTTGTTTGCGTCTTTTTCTTATTTTCACTTTTGTCTTTCCCTTTTTTAGTCGCGGCTTTCAAGGACAGGTTTTTGGAATGCCCTTTAAGTGACGTCTCAGACTTAAGGGTATCATCCATATCAGACGTCTTGGAAGGTGTGTCAGGTGTAGGCATCATAGCTTAGTGTAACGCGCCAGGCATAGTCTAACAAGACGCAAGTGTAGTAAGCATCATCTCTTGTGTCGGGCGCGGTGCTATTAACCGTCCCGCCGTTTTTATTTCGCCCAAAGCTCTATCGGTTTGAGGACTTATAGACACAATACGGCACCGGCTGAGGTCAGGATTAAACCCGTGCAGGGTTTTGGCCGCCAAGGGTGAAAACACCATGACAGCCTCTAACTCTTCAAATGCTATATCTGGCAAGGCTGAGACGGGTTCTGATTTATAATATATCTCGCGACGCGCCGTAAAACCCAAAGCGCGCAACTCTTGCGTGATTTGCCCGCGCACATGATTACCAGAAATGTGCAGGCAATTACGGGAGGTCATAAAATCTTGCCCTATAAGCGGGGCGATATCGTCCGACGTACCCGCGGCACTTCTTACATTTTCAAATCCAGCCAGACGCGCCGCCTCGGCGCTACCGTCACCTACGGTTATCACATCACTTTGGCGGAACTCTAAAAGCCTAGCGTCACCGACATAGTCACAAAAGGCGGTAACCCCGTTTTTTGATGTAAAGATAAGAATATCGTCAGGCTTGGGCACTTGCGGGGATGTGTCGTTCAATACCACATTAAGTAATGGTACAATAAGCGGTGTAAAGCCGACCAGCTTTACCGCCTTGGCCGTGTCAGAAGCGCCGGGCTGGGTACGTGTAATCCAGACCTTTTTCTCACGCCCTTTCTTATGCGTAACACATGTCACGCGTCATCCTCATCCCATAAAATGCGGCCCCCGATTTCAGCCTTCAAATCCGTGCCAAGCATGCGGCCGAAATCTTGCGCCTCGCCCAATGTTTTACACTCCCTGTCTTGTACGCAGTGAAAAGATTGTGTGCCGTCTTTGGCAAAGACAGCGCCTTTAAAATTCAGGCTATCACCCTCAAGACTAGCCAAAGCGGCAATAGGTGTGCGGCAAGACCCGTTGAGCGCTTCTAAGAAGCCGCGTTCTGCCTTGATCGCCATATGGGTTTGGCGATGATCCAAAATTTCAAGGGCACGTTTCGTCTGGCTATCCCCGGAGCGAATTTCAAGACCAATTGCGCCTTGTGCCGGGGCAGGCAGCATTATGTCTGTGGGCATGATCTGGGACGCAAGATCGGTTTGGCCAAGTCTTTTTAAACCTGCATATGCCAAAAAACTTGCCATACAGGCCCCGCCAGCCAGTTTTTCGACACGCTTGCCGACACTGCCGCGCAAGAGCATGAACTCTATATCGGGGCGCATAGATAAAAGCTGCGCTCGGCGGCGGATAGAGGCTGTGCCAACTAAAGCCCCTTTTGGCAAATCTGCGATCGACTTAAACTTAGGCGAGATAAAAGCATCTCGCGGGTCTTCGCGTTCCAGAACCGCAATAATTTCCAATCCCTCTTGTGAGCGCGTCGGGACATCCTTCATAGAATGAACGCTTAGATCAACCTGATCGGTTAACAAGGCGCGCTCTAATTCTTTTGTAAACAGGCCCTTGCCCCCAAATTCGCTGAGTTCACCCTGAAATTTATCACCAGATGTCGTAAATGTTTTAATCGGAAACCAGCTTTTATCCCGCTCATAGGCTGCCATCAGCTTGGATTGCACCAGCTCTGCCTGATAGAGCGCCAGAGGGGATCCGCGCGTACCAATACGTAAGGCTTTATCCAAAGGGCGTTGCATGACCGTTTCTCTTGAGCTACCCAGCGGGCATGACCCGCAACACACACGCCATAGCCGCTTTGTCGCCTACATTACAAGACAAAGCCCGCAGAAAGCGCCAAAAAGACAGCGCGCCTATCCGCATTTTAGGCATTGAATCCAGTTGCGACGAAACCGCCGCCGCTGTGCTTGAACGCAAGCCTGACGGCACGACCACGCTCTTGTCTTCTATCACTGCCAGCCAAGATGACGCTCATCGCCCATTTGGCGGGGTCGTGCCCGAAATTGCCGCCCGCGCCCATATGCAAAAAATAGAACCCATTATCCACACCGCCATGACGGAGGCTGGATGTGAGTATAGTGAGCTATCTGCTATTGCCGCTACATCTGGCCCTGGCCTGATTGGCGGGGTCATTACGGGACTGATGAGCGCCAAGGGTTTGGCCATGGCATTGGATATTCCTCTTATTGCGGTCAACCATCTGGAAGGCCATGCCCTCTCGCCGCGCTTAGATACAGACTGCCCTTTCCCCTACCTCCTTTTATTAGTGTCGGGCGGGCACACACAATTACTCGCCGTGAAAGCACTGGGTGATTATACCAAGTTGGGCAGCACAGTCGACGATGCGGCAGGCGAGGCTTTTGATAAAACCGCCAAAGTCATGGGATTAGGCTTTCCGGGAGGGCCGAAAGTCGAAGCCTTGGCCAAATCGGGTAATCCTAATGCTGTAGCCCTGCCCCGCCCTTTTAAGGGCAAAGACCATGCAGATTTTTCCTTTGCCGGATTGAAAACCGCCGTAGCGAGAGCTTTCGCGGCCAGTGACGGCACACAAAAGGCCAAGGCCGATATTGCCGCGAGCTTCCAAGTCGCGGTTTGTGAAACTTTGTCCGATCGTACGCGAAATGCCATGAGACGGTTTAAGAGCGAATTCAGCCATAGCTCTGATAGCCAGCACCGATTTGTCGTGGCAGGCGGGGTGGCGGCCAATAGTGCAATACGCGCAGAGCTGGACGCACTCTGCCACGCCCAAGGGTTTGAGCTTTTCGCCCCGCCTTTGAAGTTCTGCACGGATAATGCCGCTATGATCGCCCTTGTCGGAGCGGAAAAATATGCGCTTGGAGAATTTGATCCACTTGACGTCAAGGCGCGCCCGCGCTGGCCTCTTGATAGCAAGAGCGCCAAATCACGACCCAGTAGCGGCTCAGGTAAAAAAGGGCCAAAATCCTGATCCAACTGCGCGAGACACCCCAAAGGATACCAATATGCAATTCATAATCTACTCTGAAGACAAAGCCGATAGTCTGGCCATTCGTAAGGCCAATCGGGATGCCCATTTAAACTGGTTAAAAACCGATACGGCTTGCGACCTTCTCGCAGCGGGGCCGTGGCTGGATGATGACGGCGAGATGCGCGGCAGCCTTCTTATTGTTGAAGCCGCAGATAAGGCCAGTGTTATAAGCTGGACAGAGCGTGATCCTTATAAAAAGGCTGGTCTTCCGGGCGCGGTGACAATACGGGCATTTAAATGGGTGATTGGCGCGCCGTCATAACGGCCAATCCAAAATCACTATCCTTTATATACGGGGGTTTAACCCGTTTTAAGGACGCTGTAAAAATCATCCGCCGCCGTCTCGGCCTCGTCATATAAGCCCTCTTCGTGATATCTCTCCCCGACATATCGGTTTTCAGCGAGCTGGGCCTCCGCATATTCAGAACGCGAAAAATCCATAGCCGCGTCTGACGGCGAGGCCTCAAGGGATGCTCTCTCGGAGGGTAAAATGGTCTGCGGGTCCGCCCGATTACCCAAAGCTGCGTAGCGGTCTAATTGCGTTTGTTGCACCATTGTCGTGCGGCGCAAGGCTTCCACATCCTGTAAGGCTGTTGAGAATTTCTCATTTAAGAGCTCATATTCCTGACGCGCCCGTTCTAGTGCTTGGGCATTATCATCGGCTTCTTGTGTTTTCTCAACAAAGCGCTGCTCGAGCATAACCAGTCTTTCCCGGTCGGTTTGCAAATGATTGCGCAAGCTCGAAATTTCTTGGTCCAGATGCGAGGACATATCATCCTTAATCCTGACCTGAGCAGAGGCCTGATCTATTTTAGCTTTAAGCACACTGTTTTCTTCTTCGCGCCGCTTTAAAGTTTCCGCGAAAACAGACTTCTGGGCTTTGGCATTATAACGGGCATTTTCCAAATTCGAGACCGCCTCGACATAACGCGACTTCAAATCATCATATTCATGGCGCTGGGTTTTCAGCTCCACCTCGGTCAAATCCCGATTACGCGCATATTTATCGACCTCGCTTAAAACCAGTTCATGGCTTTTTTGAAGTTCTAGATATTCGCGCTTATTCTTTGAAATTTCCGCAGCCCGGTTATGTAATTCGCTTTGTAACTGCTCATTGACAGTTCCCGCATTTATCAAGCGGGCCTCACGGTCTTCCAGCTTTGTCGATAAAGTGACGCAATCACGCTGGAGGGTTTGCAGCTGGTTTTTCTGGGATGTGTCAATATCCACGCGCGCAGCAATATCTTGTTTGGCGCGCTCCAATTCATCCCGCGTATCACTATGGAGGCGCTCCAGATAACGCAGCTTACTATCCAGTTCTGCAGCCAGTGCCGTTTTCTGGGCCACATCTTGCTGGATTTTTGTATTTTCACTGGCCAGACGATCCGCCTCAGCTTTGAGGCGAGTGGTTGCACTTAAGCCCTGCTCCATGCGTTTAATGGATTTTGAGAGATCAAATAATTTCTTATTCGCGCGTTGTTGCTGTTCTGAGCTTTGACGTAATTCCGTATGTATCGCGTCAACATAATCACGCGCCATGCGAATATCTTCCGGTGTGGGCAGTGGATTATCTGATTGGGTTTTCGTAAATAATTTCACTTCTATTCCCCTATATTTCTCCGAGATTTTATCCGTAAAGCCCAGCTCTAACATCCTCCCAGAGACGCTTTAAGAGACGCTATATACGGTGCGAATCACTTTGGTTAACGATACATTAATTCCGAATCGGGACAAGCAAGAAGCTATTATCTGACTTGCCAAAAGCCCCTCTCGCGCACATAGTCTATGAAAATTTATGCATATGATGGAGTCTGAGGTGCATTCTTTTCAAACCGTAGCAGATATTCGCATAGAAATTGGCGGCACAGCCAAGCTCGATCATTATGTTGAAGGCTTGTGCCCTAATAAGCGCATAGCAATCGTCACTGATAAAGGCGTTCGCGGCCTGGGCTTGATGGATGCAGGCTTAGAGGCCTTACGCAGTGCCGGTTATGAGGTTTTGGTTTTTGACGACGTCGTCGCCGATCCGCCCGAAGAAATTGTTATAAAGGGCGCTGACATTATCCGGGCCTTTAATGCGGGTTTAGTCATCGGCTTTGGCGGAGGCTCACCCATGGACACCGCCAAAGTCATCGCCCATCTGGCCGGGTGTGACCAACCCATTAAAAGCCTTTACGGTGTTGGCAATGCCAAAGGCCCGACCCTGCCGCTTCTACTTATCCCGACCACATCCGGCACAGGGTCTGAGGTGACAAATGTTGCGATCATCACAACGGGTGCGACGGCTAAAGAAGGTATTGTCGCAGATAGCCTTTATGCAGACCGTGTCTTGATAGACGCGGAGCTGACATTTGGACTGCCCCCCCATATAACAGCCTCCACAGGCATAGATGCGATGGTGCACGCCATTGAAGCCTATACTTCTATTCGCCAGAAAAACCCGCTCTCAGATACTTTCGCGCTGGCTGCGCTCCGCAAATTACGCGGCTCTCTTGTGGAGGCCTGTAATAATGGCAGTAATGTCGAAGCGCGCAATGAAATGCTCATGGGGGCTATGCTGGCCGGACAAGCCTTTTCCAACGCGCCTGTGGCTGCCGTACACGGCTTGGCCTATCCTCTGGGCGGATTTTTTCACGTCCCGCACGGCCTCTCAAACGCACTCGTCTTAACCGAGGTGATGAAATATAATCTGCCTAAGGCCGATCACTGGTACGGTGAGATAGCGCGAGATCTGGGCGTCGGGCAGACAGGCACGGACCTAATAGACGAAATGCTGCGCTTAAAAGAAGACACCAAAGTCCCCCAAACGCTCACAGAGGTGAATATACCGGCTGATGCCATCCCGATGATGGCCGAAGACGCCATGCTGAAAACCCGCGTTTTGATGAATAATGCCCGCGAGATGACATATGACGCCGTGGTCAATATTTACGAGACGATTTTATGAGCAAGCCCGAGCCGCATAATTTATCCGATTACCCGCATAAATTAACGCTCCAGACGCGCTGGAATGATAATGATGTCTACGGCCATATTAATAATGCGGTTTACTATTTTTATTTCGATACAGTCGTCAATCGCTTCCTGATTGATGAAGGCTTGCTCGAGCTTGGTAAAAGTGAGCAGGTCGGCCTCGTCGTGGATACGGGATGTGCCTATTTTGCGCCGATTACTTTCCCTGATGAGATTGTCGCGTGCCTGCGTGTGGGTAAATTAGGCTCAAGCTCGGTTCGTTACGAAATCGGACTGTTTCGCAACGCGGAAACGATAGCTTCTGCCCAAGGCCATTTCGTTCACGTTTATGTCGGTGAAAAAAATCGCCGCCCGGTAAAAATTTCTGATATAATGAGAAAGACGTTAAAGGAGAAATTGACATGAGTGCTTTAGCAGACATCATAAAAGACGACCCTGCCCTTGTGAGCCAAACTGCGAAATTCACGCGCATGCAAGACGGCACACTTGAAGATTGGCAGAAAATCGGCGCAGCCCATAAACAGGATTTCACGAAAACTGCAGACCGGTTTATCGATATGCTCAAACAGCTTGAAAATGCGACACTTGGCTTTGCTTGTGATCAGCTTCAACATGCGCTGATGTGCGGAACTTTAGCGCGCCGTGACGGGGCCACAGATGAGCAAATCGTCGTCGCGCTGTGTCACGATATGGCAAAGGTGGTGAACGTGCCTAATCACGGGCCGATTGTAGCCGAAATGCTAAAGCCCTATGTTTCAGACGATAGCTATCACGTCCTGCGCAATCACCAAGCCTTTCAAGGTGAGCATTATTATCATTATATGGGCGCCCCAACTGATTTGCGTCTGCAATGGAAAGACGAGCCGTGGTATGATTACGCCGTTAAGCTAGTAGATGAGTGGGACGCACCCGCATTTGATCCAGATTTTCAAGCCGATAGCTTAGAGAGCTTTATCCCGCTTATGCGCAAAATTTTCCACGACAGCCCCATGCCACTCTAGGCACCATTATGGGGTCAGTTTGAAGCTGAACTTATCCCGCCTTCAGCCCGATCAGAGGCGGGATTTCTTTACGTAATTGATATTTCAAAACCTTGCCCGTGGCATTGCGCGGTAATTCATTCTGAATATGCAAATATTTGGGCTGTTTATATTTGGCAAGACTATCCCCGACATGGGCGATGATATCATCCAAATTCAAGTCTTCACCCGGTTTGAGGACCGCCACAACGCAGCCTGTCTCACCAAAGGTTTCATCTTTCACACCGATGACAGCCACTTCGATTATTTGCGGGAGTTGATAAAGTAGGTTTTCAATCTCGGCCGGATAGACATTCTCCCCGCCGCTAATATACATGTCCTTTATTCGGTCCTCTATATAGATAAAACCATCTTCGTCCATACGGCCTATATCACCGGAGCGAAACCAGCCATCGACGAAATTCTCTTTATTGGCATCGGGCCTTCGCCAATAGCCAGGCGTCACACAAAGGCCTTTAAACCAAATCTCGCCGGGGACATTCGGCGCGCATGTCTCGCCGGCCTCGTCTACAATCCGAATAGTCGAATGCATAAGCGCCCGACCCGCTGATCCGACCTTATGGGGGATATAGGCTTTGTCCAGCAGACAGCCCGCGGCTGCAGTTTCCGTCATGCCGTAGCCTTCTTGAATGATGAGGCCTTTTTCCAACCAGAACTCGACTAAGGGGACAGGGACGGTTTCCGCGCCGCACAGGGCCACATTAATACGGGAAAAATCTGTCTCCTCGCATTTCGGATGGGCTTTTAAGGCATTATAGGCTGCCGGCACCATAAACAGAACCGTAATATCAAGATCAGAACGGTTAATCGCCTCTAATGTCGCTTGCGGATCAAACAAGCGCAAAATCACTGATGTCGCACCGGCCCACATGGCGGGTACGGCCGTTGTATTTAACCCGCCAATATGAAAGAGCGGCATATTACAAAGCGAAGCCCCGCTGGTTGACGCCTCACCTGTCGCCATACCGCTTGAGCAACTAAAATACATCATGCCGTGTGTGATAATCACGCCTTTGGGCGTGCCCGTTGTGCCGGACGAATACATCAACATGCATTGTTCATCAAAGTCCAAATCTACATTTTCATAAACCGGGCTGGCTTCGCTGATGGCTGTTTCATATTCGCTATCTTGGCCCATACCTTCCGTATTTATCCAGAACTTCACCTTTGTTTGCGACTTTAAAGCGTCTGCCAAAGGGGTAAAGGGGCTATCCACGATCACCATATCGGTTTCAGAATTATCCAGAATGAATTTTAGCTCCGGCGGAGTGAGACGGAAATTTAAAGCCACGCAAATAGCGCCAATCCGCCAACAGGCAAAAAGCGTTTCCATCGTGTCTATTGAGTTCAGCGTCAAGAAGGCTACACGGTCGCCCTTTTTTATGCCCTTAGACCGAAAAAAGCCAGCTAATCTCGCAACCCGTTCATGCATTTGGGCATATGTTAATTCCCGACCACTTGGCAGTTCATGCAAAGCAATTTTTTCAGGCTTGCGTGTCGCGTGATGCTTAATCCAATCAATAACTTGTCCCATATGCCTGCCTTATTTCTTTTATATTGCCTGCCTATCTTTTCAAAAAGAGGCGGCAATGCCAAGTTTTTTATAAGCCGAAAAGCCCTCATTTCGGGTGTATTTTCCCTAACTACGCTATCGAGGTTTTATATGTCCTCTTGAAGCTGAAAAAAAGGGGTGCTTTTCAAACAAACCTGCGTATAAGCAAACAATTAGCGCCTTGCTAACTAAGTATAAACCCCGCCTTTTGGCTAAAAAATGGAAATATAAATGGGTCAAACACTTAACAGTCTTGCCAGCGGATTCCCATGGCTGATTTTTTACCTCCTTGTCGTCACAACTATATATCTCGTCGGGATTTTTATTTACGTCAAACTGACCCCGCATAAAGAGTTCGAGCTTATCTCTAATGGCAATATGGCCGCTGCGATCTCATTTAGCGGCTTGATAATCGGATTAGCCTTACCTCTGGCGGCCTGTCTCATCAATAAATATAGCTTGATAGATGTTGCACTATGGGGAACCCTGAGTCTGTTTTTACAGCTCTTTCTTTTTAGGCTGACTGACGCTATTTTTCGCGATATGCCTCGCCGTATTATTAATAATGAAGTTCCCGCGGCTACCGTTCTTGCCAGTTTTAAACTCGCCGGTTCTATCATGCTGGCAGTCGCCATTATCGGCTAGGCCCGGATATGTGGAGACGTATTCCTGACTGGTTGATCTATTTGATAATTGTCGGCTTGTTTTATGCAAACGCGGCCATTCAGTCCGAGTCTATTGACGCGCCTATTCCTCCGGCTGAGATCGGGGACCTTCTCCCCACGCAATCCCCGCGCGACCCGTCTATTTATGTTAAGTTAGATAAACCCACCTCAGGCATGGGTACGGCATTTGCCATTAATCAAAAGGGGCAATGGCTAACCGCCCGTCACGTGGTGGATGGCTGTGACGATATTGGCCTGAGGTTAGGAAATCGACAAATCATACGCGCTAATTCTCAACTCTCCAAACAAACTGACGTCGCCTTACTGACGGCAAAATGGCAGCGCCAGCCGCTCACACCAGATTTTAACTCGCAGCGCCGTATTGGTGAATACGGCTATTTTTTTGGTTTCCCACAAGGCAAGCCCGGTGAAGTTATCGGTAAATTACTGGGTCGCCATAGGCTAAGAGTGACAGGACGTTATCAAACCAATGAGCCTATATTGGCTTGGACAGAGATTGGGCGCACACGCGGATTGCGCGGCTCGCTTGGCGGTATATCTGGGGGGCCGGTTCTTGATTCTGACGGCGAGGTCATTGGTATAATTGCCGCTGAAAGCCCAAGACGTGGCCGGGTCTATTCGGTCGCCCCGCGCAATCTTAACTCATATGTTGACGGGGTGGAATATAGGGCGGCGACACCAATAGCTAATAGAACTTACGGTCTTCAGGCAGATCGTTACCGCCGGGATAGGCGTATTGTCCAAGTCTTGTGCTATGTTAAATAATCATGCGAAAGCCGGTCTATATCTCCGCTATTATTGTAGGGCTTAGCCTCGCTTTTGTGGGTATTGATCGCAATGTCCCCGCCCAACATCTTCATTGGCGTAGCTTAAACCCGGAAGCCCCCATAGGCATAGCCACCAAGTCCCAGCTCTTACGCCTCAGCCTAAGCCCGTCTGCAAGCTGTATGGAGATGGCGCAAAACACTTCTTTTCTGTCATCGACCAAGTCAGACCCCAAAACCGCTCACGCGACATGTGGCTGGAAGATATCTCGCCAGCTCCACGGCGTAGATCATATCGCGATTGAGCCTAAAGCCCCGGACATGCAATGCCCGCTCACACTGGCCAGCGCCATCTGGTTAAAAGATGTAGATCGCTCAGCCCAAAATATTATGGGACAAAAACTGGCCCGTATTCACCATTTCGGAACTTATTCTTGCCGACGCCAAAACGGCAATAATTCCGGCGCGTGGAGTGAGCATGCCTTTGCCAATGCTTGGGATATTTCAGCCTTCGAGCTAGAAAATGGAGATATAATTTCTGTTAAAAATGACTGGGACGGGGCGCCAAAAGCGAAACAATTTTTAAGAGATGTGCGTAAAAGCGCGTGCCGGGTTTTTCGGGTCACACTCAGTCCGGATTTCAACGCCGCCCATCATGACCATTTTCATTTTGATATGGGGCCCAATACGGCTTGCCGATAATTTTATTTTGAAAAGGCGGCAATCACCTTGTCAGGGTCTAAATTAAAATCGGAAAATACCAGCTCACCCTTTGGATTAAGTATGATAAAATAAGGCGTACCGCGTGTTTGGTAATCCACCATAAAGGTCGGATAATTATCGCCCACTTTCGGATCATGACCAAAGGGGATATCAAGCGCGTATTTTTTCTGCATCTCCAATATGCGCTCTTGAGAATTAAACGGGTCATCATCAAAAGCGGTGTGAATGACAATAAATCCAAAATCCTTATCCCGCAAATTATCGACCATTTTTTTCATCGCTGGAAATCCGCGTGAATGACACCCCGGACAAGACGCCTTAAAGCAGAAAATGACTTTATAGCCCTTACCAAGATCAGATAATTTTACCGGATCGCAGACCTCTCCCTTACCGTCTATCCAATAAGGCACACGTAATTCGGGGGTTAGTAAGCTGGGGTGGGCCATGGCCGTCTCCTGAGTTGAGTGTGTATGCCATAGATTTTATGCAGGTTAACGTCCAGCCTTTGGTGCTGTATCTCACCGAGATGTGAACACGGCTATAAATCAGGCAACCCAGCGCCATAATCCATAGTCTAACTTAAGAGACGGATTTTCCGGTGATCATCGGTAAAATCATGAGCAGTTTTTCTTTATCTGCTGTAAACCCGCTTCTAACCCAAAGCGCTTTTAAGGCTTTCATGGCGCGTCCCATTTCTGGGCCAGTTTCAATCCCCAAATCTTTTAAGTCTTGGCCCGTGATTGGAAATTCAGGCGGCGTCCAGCCTAAAGCCAGATCCGCCAAGCTCATCCAGCGCGAACTTAATATCGGGTCCGTTTCTCCGGCGGCGCGTAAAAAGCACCTATCGAGCACTGTCTGGCGACCCCCGTGATAGATTGCGGCAAGTTTTTGGCGTTCATCCGCTAAGGGGTCAAGCGCCGTTATATCTTCGCCCCACGAAACCAAACGCCCCGTTTCCGCATTGGACATTTTCAGCTCCGCGGCAAGTCTGGCCATGGCTGCACCGTCGCGCAAGCTCATAGACATTAGCCGCAAAAGCGGGTCAACACTTAAGGACTCACGGGCTTCAAGCCGTAAAAAAGCCTCCAGCCCGTCAACATTACTCGAGCTGGGCAATAGCGCTTCTAATATATCTTGTTGGAGCATTGTGCGAAGCGCGCGGGCGGGTTGCGGGGCAGATAAGAGCTTTTTAAGCTCTGACCATATGCGTTCTTTCGAGAGCTTTTTAAGACCGGAACGCCCCAGACGGCAGGCCTCTAAAGCCGCCTTGTCTAGCGGGCGGTCCTGCGCATAATAGGCCATAAATCTGAAAAAGCGTAAGATCCGTAAATAGTCCTCCGTCACACGGTCTTGCGCATTTTCAATAAAACGCAAACGCCGTGCCTCCAGATCATCCAGCCCCTCACCTGTTGGGTCATATAGCCGGCCTTTATCGTCAACATAAAGTGCGTTCATGGTGAAATCACGTCGCAGGGCATCCTCGCTCCAATCCTGCGTATAGGCGATCACGGCGCGACGACCATCGGTTTGAACATCTTTACGCAAGCTGGTAATTTCGAAATTGGTTTTCTCAAGCCTTGCCGTAATCGTACCGTGCTCGCACCCTGTTGGAATGGCTTTAATCCCAGCCTCTAACAACGCTTTTTCTACTTCGGCGGGTTTAAGTTGCGTGGCCAGATCAATATCCTCAACCTTAGCCCCGAGCAAAACATTACGCACACATCCCCCAACAAAGCGCAAAGTCCCGGAAGGAAAGGCGGCAAAAACCTTTTTGACAGGCCCGTCAAATAAAAGGGCAAATTGTTCCTGACTTAAGTTTTGCATCTCTTATAAAAGTCCATGTCTTTCTAAATTAAGCGGCAAAGCCTCTTTGCCAAAGCCTATACATTATCATGGCCGTCATCCCCCAAATATTACGGTGCGTGCCATTATCATCATAAGGCATATCAATCAGGGTAAAACTTTTATCGCGAAATGAAGCCTGCCTTTCAATATGGTTATCCGTGTTCATCAAAAAATCAAAGGGCACTTCAAAAACGTCATCCACTTCGCGCGGATCAGCTTTTATCTCGGCCATAGGATCAATAATGCCGATATAGGGTGTGATACGAAAGGCATAAGAGGCGTTAAATGAGGGCAACCTTCCAAGCAGTTTAATCTCGGAAGACGTGATGCCGATTTCCTCATGGGTTTCCCGCAAGGCAGCCGCCTTTGCCCCTTCGCCGCTATTCATGCGCCCGCCGGGAAAAC
>CAZNCJ010000011.1:0-4357 GCA_964571595.1 uncultured Caulobacterales bacterium
ACCGCTGGAACGACGCGTTCAACAGTTGAAGCCGGAGTTTTCACGACGCGGCGTGTTTCCTGCTTCGTGACCGCTGGTACTGTCCGCTCTGATACAGAAGCTGGTGTTTTCACCACGCGGCGAGACACTTGCTTAGTGACAGCTGGAACAACACGTTCCGCAGTCCGAGCCGGTGTCTTCACGCGACGACGAGTTTCCTGCTTAGTCACAGCCGGGATAACCCGTTCTTGTGTCTGAGCTGGCGTTCTAACAACGCGGCGGGAAACCTGCTTGGTTACCGCTGGAACAACACGTTCAACAGTTGAAGCCGGTGTTTTCACAATGCGGCGTGTTTCCTGCTTCGTCACAGCCGGGATAACCCGTTCTTGTGTCTGAGCCGGAGTTTTAACGACACGGCGTGTTACCTGCTTGGTTACCGCTGGAACAACACGTTCAACAGTTGACGCCGGTGTCTTGATAACACGACGTGTTTCCTGCTTCGTGACAGCCGGAATAACACGCTCTTGTGTTGTTGCCGGACGATCAACGACGCGACGTGTAACCTGCTTGGTCACAGCCGGGATAGTGCGTTCTTGCGTAGTTGCTGGTGTCTTGATGACACGGACTGAACGTAGCTTTGTGACCGCTGGAATGACCTTCTCAACAGTTGAAGCTGGCGTTTTAACAACACGGCGAGACACTTGCTTGGTCACAGCTGGTACGACACGCTCCACAGTACGGGCCGGATTTTTGATCCGACGACGTGTTTCCTGCTTCGTAACCGCTGGGATTGTCCGCTCTGAAACAGAGGCGGGTGTCTTAACTACACGACGTTGTACTTGTTGTGTCACAGCCGGAATGCCGCGTTCTTGCGTGCGAGCCGGAGTTTTTACAACACGACGTGTTTCCTGCTTCGTGACAGCTGGTACTACACGCTCTTGTGTAGAGGCCGGACGGTCAACAATGCGGCGGGATACAGTCTTCGTGACGGCTGGTACAACCTTCTCGACAGTACGGGCCGGATTTTTGATCCGACGACGTGTTTCCTGTTTCGTGACAGCTGGGACAACGCGCTCTTGTGTTGACGCTGGACGGTCAACCACACGACGTGTGATTGTTTTGGTCACTGCTGGAACAACGCGCTCTTGTGTACGAGCCGGAGTTTTGACGACACGGCGTGAAACCTGCTTGGTTACAGCCGGTACAACTCTTTCGACAACTTTGGCTTCTTCAGAAACAACACGTTTTGTGTATGTACCTGTTTTCTGGCTAAAGCCACCTGAGCTAGCACCGCCGCGTGAACCGCCACCTGCTCTGTCAGCAGAAGCTGCTGCTGAGCGGGACAGACCATCACGATCGTCACGACCATCTGAATTGCTATCTACAAATCCAGAGTAGCGTGTTCCACCTGCAAAGCGTGAACCGCCTGCAGCTGAACGTGACACTGTGCGTGCCGGAGTTTTTACAATGCGACGTGTAAGTGTCTGTGTTTGGGCTGGGACAGGGATTTCCCGTGTCGTCGCCGGCACATCAACTACGCGCTTTGTGATTTGCTTGGTTACAGCTGGAATCTGACGCTCAACCGTACGGGCAGGTGTTTTCACAACACGCTTCGTAATGGTCTTATATTGCGCCGGGATTAGAACACGACAGAGGATCTCACCAGTTTGAGCCACAATGGTTTGTGTGGATTGAACAACCTGATCAGATACGCCGTTAAAGACAGTGAACTGTCCTTGTGTGCTTGAGTTCACGCGACCTGTTGCGAAAGCACCTGAATTGATCGCTTGCGACCCTGGCTTCCACTCTTCGCGAGCCGGAGAGATAAGAACGCGCTCTGAGCGTGTCTCATATTGTGCCGGAATGACATCAATTTCTGTCCGTGCAGGCTGAACAACAATTGTCTCTGTAACTGTGCGGTATTTTGCCGGTACAGCTTCAAGACGTGTTGAGGCTTCCTGAACTACGATTGTCTCTGTGACAGTTTCATATTCAGCAGGGATAACGACAATTTCTTCGGCCGCATCTTGTGCAAGATATGTTTCCTGTACGGTTGAGAACTTGGCTGGAACAGAGACATATTCAACTGTTTGAGGCTGAACAATAACTGTTTCTGTCACTGTCTCGAACTGTGCCGGGATAGTCACAAGCTCTGTTGTGGCTTCTTGAACAACAATTGTCTCTGTGACGTTCTTATATGTCGCCGGAATAGAGACAAGCTCTGTTGAGGCTTCCTGAACGACAACATTTTCTGTGTATGTTTCATACTGAGCCGGAATGACTTCGTAAGCAACTGATTGCGGTGTGACCACAACAGTATCTGTCACAGTTTTGTAAGTTGCCGGGATAGAGACAAGCTCTGTTGTGGCTTCTTTAACAACAACTGTTTCAGCAACAGTTTCATATGTTGCTGGAATTGTGACCAATTCAGTTGTCGCCTCTTGGGCTACAACAGTTTCTGTCACAGTTTCGTAAGTCGCCGGGATAGAGACAAGCTCTGTAGAGGCTTCTTGGACAACAACTGTTTCAGTGTAAGTCTCATACTCTGCAGGCACAGTTTCGTAAGTCACAGATTGCGGCGTGACGACGACTGTGTCTGTCACAGTCTCGTAAGTGGCCGGAATTGTCACAAGCTCAGTTGTGGCTTCTTGAACAATAACAGGTTCGCTAACTGTCTCATAGACTGGCGGGATAGAGACAAGCTCTGTCGACGCTTCTTGGACAACAACTGTTTCTGTCACAGTTTTGTAAGTCGCCGGAATAGAGACAAGCTCTGTTGAGGCTTCTTGCACAACGACTGTTTCGGCAACGGTTTCATATGTCGCCGGTACAGAGACATAGTCCACAGTTTGCGGTGTCACCACGACTGTTTCAGAAACAGTCTCATAAACAGGCGGGATAGTGACCAGCTCTGTTGAGGCTTCTTGCACTACAACAGTTTCTGTTACGGTCTCATATGTGGCTGGAACAGCGACATAATCAACAGTTTGCGGAGTTACAACCACAGTCTCTGATACAGTTTCAAAGACAGGTGGGATTGTCACTAGCTCTGTTGAAGCTTCCTGAACGACAACTGTTTCAGTGTAAGTTTCGTACTCGGCCGGAACAGTAACATAATCTACTGATTGCGGCGTCACGACAACTGTATCTGTCACAGTTTCATAAGTTGCCGGAATAGAGACAAGCTCTGTTGAAGCTTCTTGAACAACAACTGTTTCTGTCACGGTTTCATAAACCGGTGGCACAGAGACATATTCAACAGTTTGCGGTGTCACAACGACTGTCTCTGATACAGTTTCAAAGACAGGTGGGATCGTGACAAGCTCTGTAGAGGCCTCTTGTACAACAACAGGCTCTTGAACTGTTTCATATGTCGCTGGGACAGTTACGTAATCGACAGTTTGCGGTGTCACCACAACTGTGTCTGTCACAGTTTCGTAAGTCGCCGGAATAGAGACAAGCTCTGTTGAGGCTTCTTGGACAACAACTGTTTCAGTGTAAGTTTCGTATTCAGCTGGTACAGTGACGTAATCAACGGATTGCGGTGTCACAACAACAGTCTCTGATACTGTTTCAAAGACAGGTGGGATCGTGACAAGCTCTGTTGAGGCTTCTTGAACAACAACAGGCTCTTCAATCGTCTCATATGTCGCTGGAATGACTTCATAAGTCACAGATTGCGGTGTCACAACTACTGTGTCTGTCACAGTTTCGTAAGTTGCCGGAATAGAGACAAGCTCTGATGAGGCCTCTTGAACAACAACTGTTTCTGTAACTGTTTCGTAGGTGGCCGGAACTGAGACATAATCAACAGTTTGCGGTGTTACGACGACTGTTTCTGAAACAGTTTCATAGACAGGTGGGATAGTCACAACCTCTGTTGAGGCTTCTTGAACAACAACAGGCTCTTCAATTGTCTCATAAGTGGCTGGAACCGTCACATAATCAACTGTTTGTGGTGTCACAACAACTGTTTCTGTCACTGTTTCGTAAGTTGCCGGGATAGAGACAAGCTCCGTAGAGGCTTCTTGAACGACAACTGTTTCAGTCACTGTGCCATATTCAGCAGGAACAGAGACATATTCTACACCAGCATCTTGAACGACCACTGTTTCAGTGACTGTTTCAAAGACAGGCGGGATCGTGACAAGCTCTGTAGAGGCTTCTTGAACCACAACAGTTTCTGAAACTGTTTCATATGTGGCTGGCACTGAAACGTAATCAACTGATTGCGGTGTAACTACAACTGTTTCAGAGACAGTTTCGTAAGTCGCCGGGATAGAGACAAGCTCTGTCGACGCTTCTTGGACAACAACTGTTTCTGTGTAAGTTTCGTATTCAGCTGGTAGCGTTACATAATCTACTGTTTGTGGTGTGA
>CAZNCJ010000011.1:4457-30483 GCA_964571595.1 uncultured Caulobacterales bacterium
GTGTAAGTTTCGTATTCAGCTGGTAGCGTTACATAATCTACTGTTTGTGGTGTGACCACAACTGTTTCAGAGACAGTTTCGTAAGTCGCCGGAATAGAGACAAGCTCTGTTGAGGCTTCTTGGACAACAACTGTTTCAGTGTAAGTTTCATACTCAGCTGGAACTGTCACATAATCAACAGATTGTGGTGTGACCACAACTACATCTGAGACAGTTTCATATGTCGCAGGAATTGTCACAAGCTCTGTTGTGGCGTCCTTGACGACAACTGTTTCAGTTACAGTTTCAAACTCAGCCGGAATTGTAACCAATTCTGTGCTTTGTGGCTGCACAACAACAGTCTCTGATACAGTTTCAAAGACAGGTGGGATTGTGACAAGCTCTGTAGAGGCTTCCTGAACCACAACGGTTTCAGAGACAGTCTCATATGTGGCTGGAACAGTCACATAATCCACAGATTGTGGTGTTACAACAACAGTTTCAGACACTGTTTCATATACAGGTGGGATCGTCACCAACTCTGTAGCGGCTTCCTGCACAACAACAGTTTCAGCAACTGTTTCATATACAGGCGGGATAGTGACCAGCTCTGTAGAGGCTTCCTGAACGACAACTGTTTCAGAAACAGTACCGTATTTAGCAGGGATTGTTACAAGTTCTGTTGACGCTTCTTGAACGACAACTGTTTCAGAAACAGTCTCGTAAGTCGCTGGAATAGTAACATAATCTACAGATTGCGGCGTAACGACGACAGTTTCAGACACTGTCTCATATACTGGTGGGATGGTCACTAGCTCTGTTGTGGCTTCCTGCACAACAACAGTTTCTGTAACGTTCTCGTATACTGGGGGTATGGAGACGAGTTCTGTTGACGCTTCTTGAACAACAACAGTTTCGGTTACAGTTTCATATTCTGCAGGGATTGTTTGATATTCAACAGTCTGTGGCTGGACAACAACAGTCTCTGTCGTTGTGCCGTAAACAGGCGGAATAGAAACAAGCTCGGTTGTTGCTTCTTGAACAACAACAGTTTCAGTGACTGTGCGGAATGAAGATTGCGCTGAGGCAGATCCACGTCCAGTCGATGCATATGAGTTCACTGCATTACGTGCAACTACACTACCGTTAGAACGTACAATGTTACCCGCGCTGTCAAGTGAACCAACACTTGAACCCGAAGCATTTGATACAGCGCCATTTGCGGAGACTGTATATGTGCCTGATCCGATGCGGATTGTTGTGCGCGAAGCGGCGCGTGTGCCGATAAGCGTTGTTGGATCAACAGCACCTTGTGCAAGGATAGAACCGTTTGTGCCGACTATATTACCTTGGGCGTCAACAGTGCCAATCCGTGCGCCGGATGTGCTTGTTACATTTCTGGAAGAATTAATATTATAAGTCGTACCATTTATAGTGACAGAAATAAGTCCATTGCCAGGAACGAGACGAGAGCCGGTTCCGACGGGAACAAGCTCATAGCTTTCTTCTTGAACCAGAACACGTTCTGTGACGGTTTCGAACTGACCCGGAATTTTCCGGATTTCTTCGCCTGCTTGACGCAAGACGACACGTTCGGTTGATGTTTCATATTGTGCCGGAACAATAACCCGAGCAAAACATTCACCTGGTAATGGATTACCTGGTGGCAATTCCTGAGCAATAGTCGGAATTGCTATAGCGGCCACACTAGCGGCCAATAATAGAGTACGTTTCATTTCAAAAAACCCCCAAAACTCCAGTAATAAATACCTGCCAAAAGGACAGACTTACATTATCTTAACCAAATACTAATGGCTTGGCTAGATATTAATTCCTTCTTTACTGTGTAAAAACGGAATTACAACATTAAAACATGTCATAAGCGAAAAGGACGCCAGAAAGACGCCTTAGCGGCGTGTAACATCTCACGATCTCCTCTGCTATCACCATATGCTTCAATGATTTCGACGGGTAGAGGGGCAAATTCAGCCAAGATACGGCGCATTTTTCCTTCTCCCCAAATATTCCAGCCTTTTAGGCCGCCAGTGTAAACGCCGTTAACTGATTCTAATTCAGTTGCCAGCACTTGATGTATATCTAATGTCTCGAAATATGCTTTTAGATAAGGCGTAATAGACGCACTGCATATATATAATGACTCACCCCCGCTTTTTTCCGCCGCACGCTTGTCCATTAGCGTCTCTCTCGCTTTTGGACGAATTAGGGTTGGAATCACGTCTTTGGCAAAGCTTTCTGCCTTGGCTTGGACCTTATCGACGGCTTGATTGGCGAAAAAACGGCGTATGACGGCATGTTTGACCTGATTACGGTCCATAATGCGAAGCCCGTAAGCCAGAAATACCGGTAAAAGGGTCAAAATCTTTACAAACCAAACAAATGCGCCCGCATAGTACCGTAAAAACAAGGCAAATGTGTCTTTTGTCGTGATGGTCCCATCAAAATCGAAAACCACAATCTCTCGAATGTCGTGTTGATTAGACCCCTCATTCATAGACGTTCAATTTCCTGTACTTTCGCTCTTCTAAAGCCCATCATATGTGGGTGTTTTCTGATGAAAACAAGCGAGTTTTCTACATAATGTAAACGCGGTGTTAATTATAGTCGATGAATGCGAGATGAATAAATTGGGCGGATCTCTGCACTGTTGGCAACCTAGGATTGGTTTGGTTTCATTACGCCTCTTAAGGGGGTGTTTTTAGGGCGGTTAGGTCCGATTTTCGCCTGATAAGAGAGTTTTAGAGCAAAATTCCCCTAATGTTATAATTTCGTTAACCATAAAAGCGGGGAAAATGTCCCTTTATGGACGCTTGCGAGGGAGTGGCAAGTCGTCTGCATCGCTTCTGTCAAATTCAACACACATGTCCATTTTGGGACAAGGAGTATGAAATGACAGGCTTTGTAAACACAGTTAAAAACACCGTCGAAAAATTCAAGGCAGATAAGGCTGGAAATTTTGGAATTATAACCAGTTTGAGCCTTTTAGTTCTCATAGGCGGCGCAGCTGTCGCAATTGATGCTTCTAATGGATATGCCGCGAAACAACGCTTACAGACAACAACAGATGCTGTCGCTCTTATGGCGGCCAAAGACTTAAGTCTGGATGAGGCTGAAATCGAACAACTTGCTAATCACTATTATGATGTGACCTATCCGGGTGCGAGTGGGGATAGATTGACGATTAATTCTGTTTCGCGTTCAGGTGATACGGTCACTCTGGATGCCTCAAATAACATTAATGCCTATTTTGCCCGTATATTTGGCCATGAAACCCTTGATGTGCGGACAAATTCTGAGGCTTCACTTGCGCGCCGCGATCTCGATATTGCGCTCGTCCTTGATAATACGGGCTCTATGCGTGGTTCAAAATTAGCGGCTCTTAAATCCGCTTCAAATGATCTTGTCGATATTTTATACGAAAACCCCAACCTTTCACGCGGCACGCAGCTTGGTCTGGTGCCATTTGCCTCTTGGGTGAATGTCGGGACAGACCAAATCGAGCTGGCCTCTCTGGATTTACGCGGTGTGAGTGATCAAAACGATCTTTATTTCACGAATAATCAGGGGCGTCTGGATCGTTATGATGCTTTGGGTGTGGATTGGGACGGATGTGTCGAAAATCGCTTGCCACCTTATGATGTTGACGACACGGCCCCAAACCCGGCGCGTCCTGAAACCTTGTTTCAACCTGCCTTTAATCCCAAATCTGCCGATCCGGCTGCTCGCGCTGACACATCTTGTGATGAAAGACGTAAAGTTACGCCTCTGACAAATAATGTCGGGACTATTCGCCGGGCTATTCGTAATATGAGAGCAGCTGGCTGGACAAATATTGCCAATGGCGCGACATGGGGCTTCCGTCTTGTCTCTCCAAACGCACCATTTACACAAGCGCGTCCATATGAAGATGAAAATGTTCTCAAAGCGATGGTTATTCTGACCGATGGTAAGCAAACTATGAGAACTGAACGCTCAGATATCTCGAACTTCTCTTATTCTCCATTTGGATTTTTCGGTGAAAGACCATTGTCGCGTAATCAACAGCGTTTAAATGGGCGTACGGTGAAAGAAGCCTTGGATAATAAGCTCACAGAGACTTGTGAGGCCGCTAAAGCTAAAGACATCTCAGTTTATACCATCACCTTTGAGCTGGATGACCGCGAAACACAGGATATTATGCGTAATTGCGCGACAAATCCGGGTAATTATTTCGATGTGGCTACGGCACGTGAACTGTCACCAGTTTTTGAAAATATTGCGGCTTCGCTAAGTAATCTGCGTTTGACTGAGTAATTTCAGAATTATCCAAAAACGCCGACGGGAAGGGCGCTTTCAGGTAAAAAACAGCCCTTAATCTAAGGGCTGTTTTATTTTGTTTAGGCTTTGCAAATTGGGGCTTAATTGACTTCCAAAAGCTGGACATTGAAGATCAATGTCGCATTTGCTGGTATCGCACCGCGCCCTGAATCACCGTAAGCGAGATTGCCGGGCACATAAAGTGTCCAGGCATCACAGGGCTTCATTTCGCCGAGCGCTTCAACCCATCCAGAGATCACGCCATTGGAGGGAAATTCAATTGACTCATTACGTTCATAAGAACTGTCGAAAACTTCTCCGTCCGGGAAAAATCCGTGATAGTGAACTTTAACAAATTGCCCGGCTTCAGGTGAGGGGCCGTCTTTGGGGCCGGATTGCACGACCCTGTATTGCAGTCCTGAATCAGTGGTTTTAACGCCAGCGCGTTTCCCGTTTTCCGCGTGCCAGGCTTTCAGATCTTCTTGGGCTTTGGGCGCCTCGTTTTCACCGTAAGCGGCAAGGTCAAGAATTTTCTCACTGGGGCAGATAGCGCGCGGGTCGCCGTAGACTGCGATCTTCAAATCGTCGACGTCTTGCTGAAGGGCTTTAAATTCTTTTGCCGAGACACCACCTGATTGAGGTGCCTGACATCCGACCAGCGCCAGACCCGCAGCAGCGGTTATAAGTAGTAATTTCGTTCTCATCGATAACTCCCAGAATTGTCAAATTTCATATATGTCTGGAACGTGCGTAAACATGCCCGTCCCACTTGTAAAGAGGTGAGCTGAGCTTGGTGTAATTTACGAAAGATTTTCCCCTTCCCATGGAACGGATTTAACGCGTATTGATATTCGCAATGCAGTTTATAAATTATAAAAAATATTATATATCAATAGCCTAATTGCGACATCTTAAGTGTGCGCATGTGTCGGTGTAAAAAATTCTATTGCGGAGGCGTTTGAAAACAGAGGGTACCGGTTGTCTTCATTTGGCCTCCGCAATAGTGAGGCAGGACAAGCCTGCCAATCCTTATATTTAGTTTATCAGTTTTGAGTTTGGATAGGTGGCGTGCCACCCAAACCAGAAGGCTCTGTGATAGGGTAAGCGCTTTAAAACGCGCCCGTCCGCGCTCACTAATTTGCTCTCTGTAACCTTCCAGACTTGACCGTCCAGATCAGTTGCCTGCGCGGTTCCGTCAAATTGAGTGAAGGTAATTCCGGCTGGATCATAGACACGATTAGCGCCCGTTTCATCTGTCAGAACAACGAATTTTTGTTCCCCGACTTTGCCGGAATAAACGGGATGATCTTTGAGGAACTTAGCCGAAATGGCGAGCTGATCTCGCGGGTATTTTTTAAAGCGAAGCGCTAAAACTTCCTGTTTGTTTTTCAATCTATGATCTGAAAATGGCGTGTTGAACATTAAGTCATCTGTGGCAAAATATTCGTGATAGGCCACGCCTTCACCATAATTTCGTCTGTGGCCGGTATCGAGCGAGAGAACTTTTGTATCCGGGTGAAGTTCCTTCCATTTACCCCATGTCGTCGTGACAACACTTTGGTGTTCAAGCGCGATATTTTTACCTGCTAATGGCCCTAATACCGGCTCACCTTTAATCGTATTCCACATTGATTGTGTGGCCTGATCATACATGAGCTTGTTTGAGCGATATAAGAAGCCGCTTGTGCCCATATCGTGATTTAATTCAGGTGTGTCTGTCTCATATAAAATAACGGTTCCGCACAAGGTGCAATAAACACCAGCGAAGTTCGTCCCGCCAACTTCGTCTACAAACATTTCATGCCATGCCAGAATACGCTTTGGGTAAGCCCTTACATCGCCATTGACCTCAATGCCAAATACGACATTATCATCTTCGAGATAATCCGCCTTTTTAGCTGAAATCATCTTAGGTTGACGTAAGGGCGGTATACCGTCCTGCACAACGCCGCCCCAGCGAATTTCGTCAAGCCTGATGCGGGCGGTTGCGGCACGGTCTTTGAAATATTTGCCGAATTTCGGGTCAATTTGACGGTAAAAATCAGATTTGAAATTATCATAACCCGTAATTTTGATCTCAGGTTCATTCCAGAGCCATTTAAACCAGTCATTCATATCGGTTCCGAAGTCCTGACCTGTACTATCCCTTAATTTATTGAGTACAGCACGGCGAATTTTCGGCTCGCTGATGAAATTATACAGCTCAATGCTCGGCGGTATATAGGCGGGACTCCAGCTCGTATTTAAGGCCTCTATCTGGTCTTTGAGTAAGGAATCAGGGGTGCGGCGCAGGAAAGACAGCAGTAAAGTCTGGTCAAGCTCGGAGAGCGTATATTGCGCATTTGTATCAATAAGTCCGGCCACAGAGCTTTGCGCGGCAGGGGATTGGCTGGCTTGCTCTGTTTTTTGGCCTTCAGCTTGTGCACAAGCACTCAGCGAGAGGCACAATCCGAGATATAGGGGGGATAGATTTATTAAACGGCGCATGGAAATCTCGAGGTTTAGAAGAACTTATGTGATTCCAATTTACCAAATAAATTTTGAAAACCATCTCACAAATACTCAACACGCTGTCACGAAGACGTTATAGCTTCGGCATAAACCACATAGCGCAAGGGGCCGTTAAAACTGATATTGTTAAATGGATAACATGTGACGAGTACCAGTTTGGACGCGGGTTCATCCTTATGGAGTTCCGGTGTCCCATCAAGTTTCAAATGTTCATATCTCGTATCAATAATAAGCTGATCCGTGATTTTATAGGGCGTGGTGCCGGCCATCGTCTCCAGTGTTATCACATCGTCGGTTGTGAGGTCTTTTAAGGGCTTGAAATGGGTGTTTTTATGGGCGGCTATGACAAGGCTCTGGGCGCTTGTTGGAGTGTAGACAAGGCCGGGGCCAAAGGCCAGTGCTTGACCGCTATCTGTGTTAAGGACAATGGCCGATTTGTTTTGATCCGGGAAATTTATCTTGGCGATGGGATAGGCATCCAGACCCAGCCAAGGCGTACGGAACTGCCCTGTTTTGACAGATTGTGTCCATGCCTTTCCCAGTAAAATCTGTGAGAGCTCTGCTTTGGCACCCATATAAAGACCGTGGCCGAATAAGATCAGGCCAAGGCACGTCAGGAGTAAGCCGGGTAGGGCGTTAGAAAGTTTTACCCGCCGCGTAAACTGTGCGGGTAATGGCGGCGCAAGGCTAGGCATAGGGGGATGAGGCTGACGGCTTAGCCCGTCGGGGCGAGGTATTTCTACCTGATGTTATTTTTTGTTGCCTGCGCCGACGCCCTAGCCACTTTGACCGTCCTATGAATGTTAGGAATGCCCCTAACCAGATCAGAAAAATATGCGGGCTGGCGGTTGAGGGCAGTTGTAGCGATCTGGTCGGACTATTTTGGACATCGCTATTTGTAGATGGCGGCGGGCTGGCATAGTTTTGGGACATGCTTAAATCGAGGCCTGCAAGTTTTCCAAAAACCCAACCCTCTGGCAGCATAGTGGGTACATCCCGCCTTATAAGCGCCTCAGAAACTTCCCGGCTTGGTGTTATATCTACCGCGACCAGCGAGGTCAGGCGGCTGACAAGGTGGTGATCTAGGGCCGTTTGTAAAATTTGGGCATCAATCGTTCCGGCTGTTTGTCGATCAAAGCGATTTTCTTCCAGATCTTGAATTTTCCGCCGCGCCCAAAGCGTGGCTATGCCTTTGGCGGATGGCAAATCAGATAGAGCTATGTCTTTTGACCAATTTTGCGTGTTTTGCCGCCCGCTTAAAGTAAGTGTTTGCGGCAGATCGAGTGTTGCGACTTTAGTGAGGCTAATCAAAGGATCGCCCGTATAAAGGTCAGGCAAACGCGAGGGATAGCTTTCTCCGCTTTCTTGTAAGGACATATTGATATGGGTGAGAACGGGCGTATCAAGTGCCTTAAACAGGGCCTCCATTTCAGAGCGGACTTCTGAGAGAGAACCTATGATCACAGATTTTCCGCGACCAAATTTTGCCGCCCGTGAGAGGAAAAACCTGTTTGGCGCAGACCCTATACCGACGGGAAAGAGGCGTCCGCTACCTAGCTTATCTTTGATCAGGGCAAAAAGCTGTGTTTCATTTCCTATCGAGCCATCCGTCATGAAAATGACCTGTCTTATCCGATTTGGATCAGCCTTGGTTGAGAGCATGAAGTCTAGGGCGGGCACCATTTGCGTGCTGCCTTTTGCTTCTAGTTTTTTGATAAAGCGTCTGGCAGAACTCAGCGTTCGTTCCGTTACAGGCTGTGGCGTTTTAAACAAATGGGTGAAACCGCTTGAAAACCTAACAATATTAAACGTGTCACCGGCCTCTAATGTGTTCAGGCCTAAGAGGAGCGCGTCGCGTGCTTGCTCGATTGACTTACCCCCCATAGAGCCTGACGTGTCTATGATAAAGAGGCTTTCACGGGATGACTCTAGGCTCTCCGTCTGGTTTGAAAGCTCAACTAATGTGTCGGTTCTCATGAAGGCTTCATCAGGCGGCGTAAGTAATGTCAGGAGAAATGTATCCTGTCCTATAGTCTCTTTAAAAATAGTTTCTTGTGGATTGCCTTTGGGCTTGGCTTGCCATGTAAGCTTGAAATCTCGATTGGCTGGGATTTCACCGTCTTTAAGGCTTATCTTTGCGCTATCCTCATCTAATTGACTGACTTCAACTTCATGATAGGCGCTCTCTACCTTGTCCAGATCAAATCCAGCATCGAGATTGACAGAAATATTGACCGGTAATCTTAAATATTCAGTGGGCTCTAATGTCGGCGCCATAAGCGGTGGAGATATGCGGTGTCTATCGAGTACGGGATCAAGTACCGCCATGGTTATATTGCCTTGGCTTGCGATTTCAACGGTTTGGGGTGGGGGCGAGTAGCGCGGCGCAACCGTCATTGGAAAAACAAGTGATGCCTTTCCTTGCGAAATTTCAGCCTTGTCCTGATACTCAATTTGTATAGCGACGGATTCGTGCGGACCAATATTGGCCACAGAGGCGGTAAAGATATTCGGGCGTTCTTGTTCGACAAGTCCTGCTTTTTTGCCCGCTGCCTTGGCTTCAGTATAGATTTTCTTGGCGAGTTGTTTTTCCTTGATTTGACCTTCAATAAAGCGCCCACCCACAATTATGCGTAATTGATCGACGGCTGCATTCTCAGGCAAAGGAAAAACGTAAACACCTTCCACCCAATCCGGGCTCTCATTTTTAAAGGTCTGGGAGAGCGTGGTGCGGATGACGGGGCCAGAAATATTGATTTTAACATCCGTGTCTATCGTCGGAGCTTTGAGATATTTGCCGTGATCTGAGGTTTTGAAAAGGAGGCTGCTGGAACCGATTTGATCTAAGCTATAGGTTTCAGTGTTTTCCAATGCAGGGGTATTTGCGGATCTATAGGTGTGCGATTGTGAAAGAGACGCGGGGGGTTTCTGTGTCAATGAAGTCTGGGTTAAAGGGGTTTGGGCGTGGACTGTAATTAGGGTTGGATTAAAAAGGCCCAGTATAAGAGCGCTTGAGAGTAACCTAACTCCGGAATGTCTGCCTATAGCAGATTTAAAAGATGGTGTGATGTGTAATGGCATGATGTTCCCCTCAATATGAAATGACTGTCCTATGAGGGGCTAGAGAGGTTTTTAGGCGTATCTGGGACGCGGATGTGGAAAATTTATGGCAATATTCGCAAATAGGGCCTAATCTGGACGGATGAAGCCCTATCATGCCTTATTTACGACTTGTCCGCATACGCCTTTATAAAGGCCTTATTCGCTAATGATGCCTATGGTGCTTAAAAAGGTCAAACAGAGCCGTCACTTAAAATTAACTATAACCATTCCTGTTTTGGAACTGTTATCCAAGTTTTTCATAGAAAATTAAGAATAAGGCTTAGCGAAAAGCTATATTTTTTCACTTATATTCTGATTAATTGATGTCAGGGATGCACCCTTTGGGTGTAAGGTGAAATGAAGCAAATTAGAAATAAATATAAGAGATTTTTATCAGACGAAAAAGGCTCTTTTGGTACGATTGCCGCAACGACAATGTTGGCAGCGATTTTGGCTGTTGGGGTGACTGTTGATGTCTCCCGGGCTTATAAAGCCCAAAATCAGGTGCAAACATTAACAGATAGTGTGGCCTTAGCTGCCTCTGTCTATATACGCGATAATGAAGAGCCGCCAACAGACCGTAATCAAGGTTTTGTGGACGGAGTGAAATATGATGTTTCAGAGATTGCGGTAGGTAATCCAGTTCCCGGTCTAACTGGGGATTTCACGGTTTCATATGACGATGAGAAAAGACAAGCTGTCGTTAATTTTAAAGGCGCACTCCAAACGGCTTTTCTTTCAGCTTTCAGAAAAGAAGCCATTAATATGACGGAGACTTCAACAGTTAAATATTTGGGGCTTGAAACACCGCCTCTCAGTGTGATGCTAGTTGTCGATAATTCCGGTTCTATGAATTATGATGATAGACCTATCACAACGAGTACTGCCTTCACGCAGGAAGAAAGAGGGCGAAATTCGTTCCGTAATGATGTGTTGAATATTCGTAATGGAAATCTTAACAATCTAACTCATTTTGATAGAGACGATTTCGCCTCAACGACTTTTAATCGTCGTATTGATGGGTTGAGACGGACAGTCATCGATTTTAATAATGACTTACAAGAGCTTGTGGATGATGCTGAGGCGGACGATCTGCCACGTTTTTTAAGAACGGCCTTTATACCATATAGTAGCCGCGGAAACTCAAGAACATCTTTCTCCAGCAGTATTGTAAGAGGCTTAGAGCAAGATCCGGAATGGGGTAAATTCGTACAAACGAACATAGATAATATGGTGCCGGCAGGCGGCACCAGTTCGGCAGATCCACTTTCAAGAGCTGAATTTAACCTCTCGCTTGAAGAGGACTTTCATGAGGATGAGAACAATAATGATAATGTCGGTAAATATGTGATTTTCATGACTGATGGGGTCTCAAACGATATTTCACAGAGCTTGGCCGTCTGTAATCGCCTTAATGAAGCCGGCGTTCAAGTCTATACTATCGGCTATGCCTTGCAGCCAGGTACTTATTATGTTGGGTTTAATTATGGACGCTGGGCGAGAAGAAATGGGGTTTGGGTAAGAGATATTCTCAATACGATTGAGCAAGATCAATCCTTGTCAGCAGACGCTAATCGCTTCTTGCGGAGTTGTGCCAGCTCGCCGGAACATTTCATTGAAGCCGATAACACGGCAGCTCTGGCACGCGCTTTTTCCACGATCAGTGAAAAAATTAAGGCTGACGCCATCCGTATTATCGGATAAGCAGACTACATTAAAAGTAAAACCCGCTCGAATTTATGTTCGAGTGGGTTTTTTTATGGGTTAAATGTGAGGGGCAGCTTACGCCTCTATATAGCCCGTATTGCGGCTGGCCTTAAGCATAGCCTCTTGGAGCTTTTCGAAAGCCCGGGCTTCGATTTGACGAATACGCTCACGGCTAACTTTGTAAATACCGGCAAGGTCTTCGAGTGTCATAGGGCTATCAGAAAGTCGCCGTTTGGTGATGATGTCCTGTTCGCGCTCATTTAGATTTTGCATGGCCTCACGTAACAATTCCATACGGGCATCATGTTCTTGGCTTTCACCCAATGTTGTTTCCTGCGAGTCCGTATCGTCTTCAAGCCAGTCCTGCCATTCAGCAGAACCGTCATCGCCGCCAATTACGACATTCAGCGAGGCATCGCCGCCGTGTAACATGCGCCGGTTCATCGAGGTGACTTCTTCCTCTTTTACGCCTAAGGATGTTGCGATTTTTTTGACTTTTTCCGGGGTAAGGTCACCGTCTTCAATCGCTTTCATCTCACCTTTAAGGCGGCGCAGGTTGAAAAATAGTTTTTTCTGAGCCGCGGTGGTGCCCATTTTGACGAGCGACCATGAGCGCAGCACATATTCCTGTATGGCAGCTCTGATCCACCACATGGCATAGGTAGAGAGGCGGAAGCCCTTATCAGGATCGAATTTCTTGACGGCCTGCATGAGGCCGACATTGCCTTCCGAGATGACTTCGCCAATAGGCAGGCCGTAACCCCGATATCCCATAGCAATTTTTGCAACAAGACGAAGGTGAGAGGTCACCATGCGCTCGGCAGCCTTCGTATCACCATCTTCTACCCAGCGTTTCGCGAGGCGAAATTCCTCATTTTTTTCCAGCATAGGAAATTTACGAATTTCAGCGAGATAACGGTTGAGGCCTTGTTCAGGGGATAAGCTGACTGACAGGCTCATATTACCGCTATAGGCGGCGTCTTTCTTTGACGCGCCAGACGCGGATTTTTTTGCCGGTAATTTGGTTGATGTCTTCGACATAAACCCTCCTCAGTGAATCCAACACTAAATGTAGGGATTTAAGATGGAAATTAAAGGGGTAATGGGAAAAAACATGTAAAATTTGTGTGACCCGCTCATATGGGTTATCATTACTCATGAACCTTATCAAAACGATTATCTGTTTTCTATTAGCCGCCTTTTTTATCTTTGCGGGTATAACACATTTTACCCAAGACAGTGTTTATACCGAAATTGTGCCGCCCTTTCTACCTTTCCCTTACATGATTGTCTGGGTCACGGGTGTGATGGAGATTATTATGGGTATCGGTTTGTTGATACCGCGCTGGCGACGCCTGTCTGGGCTGTTATTGGCACCTTTTTTACTCGCAGTCCTGCCTGCCAATATTTATATGGCCATAGCGGATATACCGTTTAACGGGAAGGATTTAACAGATTTTCAGCTCTGGTTGCGTGTTGCCCTACAATTTCCTTTAATAGCCCTGATTTTATGGGCAAGTGGTGGGTTTTCCCGTCGACCATATTAAGGCGTTGACGCAAAAGACTTTTCGTTAGGATTTATTGAGCGCTTCCAATGTTTCTACCAAATGGGCCATATCTGGCGGTAAGGGTGTTTCAAACGAAATAAGCTCTTTTGTGGTCGGATGGATAAAACCCAGACTCTTGGCATGTAGGGCTTGACGTTTAAACTTTGCGATGGCGTCTCTTACGGCAATTTCCTCATCAGATTTGGTTGTGTTAAAGGCCCGTTGTTTTCCGTAAAGCGGATCGCCAAGTAGGGGACAGCCCATATGGGCAAGATGAACGCGTATCTGGTGCGTTCGGCCTGTTTCAAGGCGGCATTCAAGTTTTGAGACCCGTGGGCGGCCAATTGAGGCATTGGGCATTTGGCCGTAGCCCGTAATAAATTTGTAATTCGTAATAGCATGGCGACCATGTTCACTGGCGTCCATATCCATATGTGTGCCGCGTACGACAGCCTGTTTTTTTCGATCATGTGGAGAACGGGCTAATCTGCTCTCAATCCGTCCCGAGAGTGGTTTCGGGGCCGAGCGGGCCAGGCATATATAAACGCGTTCAACGCTGTGTTTGGCAAATTGACGGGAGAGATATTGATGGGCTTTATCGTGCTTGGCGACAACCAACAGGCCTGAGGTATCCTTGTCGATGCGGTGGACAATACCGGGGCGCATAACCCCGCCAATCCCTGATAGGCTATCTTTGCAATGATGGAGAAGGCCGTGGACTAAAGTCCCGGAGCGTGAACCCGGTGCGGGATGCACCGTCATACCGGCGGGCTTATTGACGACTATGAGGTCTGCATCTTCAAAAATTATATCCAGATCAATTTTCTCAGGCGTAGGCCGATCATCAATAGGCGGGGGGATATTGACGGCATATTCGACATCTGCGCGCACTTTCGTAGTCGGGCTTTTAACAATGGTCCCATTGGCGCGCACCTCACCGCTCTCAATCAAAGCGCGTAATCTCACGCGCGATAGCTCATTCCAGCTGGCCAGCCATTTATCCAGCCTTTGGCCGCTATCCCCAGCCTCGGCAATTTGTGTTTGCCACTGGGCTTGGGGCGTTGATTTATCCGTTTGAGAGCTCATCTTTGCGCTTTAAGCCTTCATAAGGAATGGTGCAATAGGTGATCGAAAAAGGGGTGATGCAGCATTTTCGTCATATGTGACGTAAAAGCCACAGCAGACAAGTATATGAAGAAAAATCAGACAATGGCTTGCTATGACATTAGTTGCATAGTAGCCAAATAGGTAAGGTGTCTTATTAAAGACACGATCAACAAAAAACAAATTGGGGAAGTTATGATAAAAAAATCACTCTTCATAAGTGCGTCCGCACTTCTGTCTACAGCCATTGCCATGCCGTCTCATGCGCAGATAGGGGAAGATGAAATTATCGTCACAGCCACTAAACGAGAACAAACCCTCCAAGAAGTTCCGATCGCGGTCTCTGTGACCAGTGCTGAAACGATCGAAAACGCGACGATTTTGGACATTAACGACCTACAGACAGTCGTACCTTCTCTCCGTATTACACAATTGCAAACCGCAGGCGCGACGAACTTTATCATTCGTGGTTTTGGTAACGGCGCGAATAATGCAGGTATCGAACCTTCAGTGGGTGTATTTATTGACGGTGTTTACCGCTCACGTTCGGGGGCGCAAATCGGGGACTTGCCACGCCTGAACCGTTCAGAGGTTCTGCGCGGGCCACAATCAACACTATTTGGTAAAAACGCTTCAGTTGGCGTGATTAGTCTGGTGACTGAAAAGCCGTCTTTCGACCCTTTTGCCAGCATCGAGGCCACTTATGGTAATTTCAACCAGTTTCGTCTGAAAGGCTATGCCAGCCAAGCGATCACTGAAGATATAGCTCTGGCTTTATCGGGTTCATATAATACGCGCGATGGTTTTGCTGAAAGCCTGCAGCCGGGTGTGCCTGACGTCAATGACCGTAACCGTTTTGCCTTCCGCGCAGACGTTCTCTATCAGGTCAATGATGATACAGAGTTGCGCTTTATCGGTGATTATAGCGAAATTGATGAGGTTTGTTGTTTTGCCGCCTTAACGGATACATTCACAGCAGCGCCGCCAATTGACGAATTTGGTAACGCCATCGGGACACCTCTTAACGGGGCCGCCTTATTAGGGGCTTTGAGCTTCCCGCAAGCTATACCTAATTTCAATCTCTCCCAGCCTTTGGCCTTTAATGATCCAAATGATCCGTTTGAGTTCACAACAAATGTCAATAGTGCACCGCTTAACGAAATCCAAGATTTTGGTTTCTCAGGACAGCTCGATACAGTGCTGGCGGGATTAGATACAACACTTATTTTGTCATATCGCGAAAACGAGAATTTCAATATTATTGATGCAGATTTTGGTAATATTGATTTCCTTGGGACTGCCAGAACACTCGCGGATATTTCAACATTCACCGCCGAATTACGCTTTAACGGCACAGCCTTTGATGATCGCGTCAACTGGACTTTGGGTGGTTTCTACTTTGATGAAGATATTGTGACAAATGACGGCCTAAATCTTGGTGTTGATACGCGTACAGCGCTAGAATTTTTGGGCGCAGCAGGTTTGGCTGCTGCAAATGATGAGCCGATTGATATTCCTGCGGCTCAAGCGACTTTGGGCGGGCTTGAACTTTTTTCCGGCTTAGCAACCGGGACGTTTTTGAGTGCGGATGTTGCAACCGACGAAGTCGGATCGCTTGACAACCAGTCCTTCAATATATTCGGTAATTTTGATTTTGAAGTCACAGACAAGCTAACCCTGACATTTGGCGGTGCTTATACGCGAGATGAGAAAGATTTCACGATCAGCCAGACCAATAATAACTTATTCACAACGGATCTGGAACTTACAGACCGGGCCGTTGTGGGGCCGTTATTGGAGTTATTAGGTCGACAGACAGCTTTTCCAACGGTCTTCGGTGGGTTAGCAGACGTAGGATTAATACCGGGTGCTGAATTTACTCCAACAAACATCATTGCATTAAGCTCTCTTCCGATAATACCAGGTGTTTTACCTGATGGTGGAGCTGCTGCTTTTCAAAATTTCGAGGATGGTGTCGATGCAACTATCGCATTATCTGAATTAACAAATCCAGATACTAACCCACTATTAGCGCTAATACCCCTGCAAACAGTGCCGCAAACATTGTCTTTGCCGAATGCATTTGAAGATAATAACGTTGTTGATGATGATTTCAGCTTTACGGCCCGTGCCGCTTATGACGTGACAGAAAATATCAATGTTTACGCTAGTTATTCTACTGGTTTTAAAGCCTCTTCTGTGAACCTCAGCCGGAATTCGGCGCCTAATCTGAACGATTTTATCGATGAGAACGGACGCCCGATCGCGGCTGCATTTAATATATTGCCTGATAACACATCTGTGCGCTTATTCCCGGTTGGGGATGATTTACCTTTTCTGGCAGATACTAATGGGGACGGGATTAATGATTCTGGGACAATAGATATTACTGGGGATAATGTTCCTGACCTTGATATAGTAGACATAATTAATGACGGTATTTTTCCGGCAGGACAGCTGATTGATAGCAATATAACTGATGCTCAAATTCCAGCAGACGGTGTCGTTAATCCGCTGACAGCTCGAAATTTCGGTACACGTTTTGCGGCACCTGAGCAGACGCGCAATATTGAGATCGGTTTGAAAGCTGCATTTGACGACTTTGCGATTAATCTGGCTTTATTTGACCTCAGAGTTGAGGGTTTCCAGTCTAACGTCTTTGTTGGATCAGGTTTCGTTCTGGCCAATGCGGGTGAACAATCCGCACGCGGCATAGAATGGGATGCGACTTGGACCCCTATCGATCCTTTGACTTTGACCTTTGGTGGTACTTATCTGGATGCAGAATTTGATGAGTTCATTGGATCGCCTGATGTCTTTAACGCACCTAATGACGTAAGCGGACAGCAACCAGCGGGTATTCCTCCGCTTAGCTTGACGGGTTCCGCGACATGGGCTCAGCCTTTCTCAAATGGATGGAACGGTTTCCTTCGGGGTGATTTCTCCTATGAAAGCAATACGCCAATACTGGATATTTTCGAATCTATTGACGGAAATGCTGGTACAGTTGCGGCCGCTGGCGGAACGGTTCCGATTGCCTCGGCAACAGGTTTTGCCAATCTTGACCGGACACAATTCCTGATCAATGCAGGTGCAGGGCTGGAATTTGGCAATGGCTTTGAGCTGCAAGGCTTTGTACGGAACTTAACCAATGATCAGTTCCTTGTTAGTTCCTTCCCGGTTCCGGGTTTAACAGGTCTGATTGCGGGTTATCCAAATGCGCCGCGGACTTACGGGATTACGGGCCGTTATACATTTAACTAGGCCGCATCTATAAAATCTTAAAGCCGCTCTGTTTTGCAGGGCGGCTTTTTTAATGGGGGAAAGCTCGGAACAAAAAGCGAGGGCTTAGGGAGTCTAAATTTTCTCGGTGATTTTTATCGCGATCTGGCAGCCCGTTTTTATGACTGAGGATAATAGCCCGTAAGCTGGGGCTTCTTTCGCGCCGCCCTCTAGGGCTATATCGCGGTGGTGTAATTCGTCTTCGCGAAACTCTGCAAATGTCTGGGCAAGTTCCGGCTCTACGCCTTCAAACTCCAACTCCTCGACCTGATCAGCATAATGTTGCTCAATAACTGTCTCGACGGCTTCTGTGCAGGCATGGGCGGCTTTTTCGCCCATCAGAGCGGTGATCATACCAAGACCATAACCTGCAACATTCCAGAGAGGTGCCATAGCCGTGGGCCGGACATTGCGTTTAAGTAAGAGCTCATCAAAGGCATCAAGGTGCTTTTGCTCTTCTGCCTCCATTTCACCGAGCTGCTTTGCAATTTGGTGTGTGTCTTGGTGGCGTTTAAACACAGCTTGCTGGCCTTTATAAATGGCAACAGCTGCATATTCTCCAGCATGGTCAACTCGTAACATTTCAGCAATGCGTCTTGGTGTCTGTGGTGTATTATCTTCAGCCATGTTTTGTCTTTAAACTTAAAAACCCTAAAATGCACCCGCAAAGTGATATGACCATATTCCAGCCCGCCATAGAAAGCCCCAAAAGGCTCCAGACAATTTCATTACAGGCAGGCGGGTTTATTTTTTCGTCAAGCGAATTCAAGAGATCATTGCCAGTAAGCGTTCCTATTTGCGGTGTGCCCGAACAGGTTTTAGGGCCTTCCCACCATTTATATTCAACCCCCATATGCCACAAAGCCAGACCGGCACTGATTAAAAAACCTAATATGATCATGTAAGTCCAGAGACGCGCATGGCCGGCATTATCCGGTCTTGCAAAACGGGTGAGAATGATAGCGAGAAGGGCAAGGGCGATGATTAATTTATGGGCATGTCTTTGCCAGTAGCACATTTGACAAGGTGCATAGCCTAGCCCGTATTGAAAAAACCAAGCCCCGCACAGGAGCGAGAGGGATATAAACAAGGCCAGGACCGGAAAGCGACGGGGCGTAAAAATATGCATTGGGTGAGTAGACATAGCCTGCATATAGGCACATTTATTAAACCTGCCTAGAGGGAATAAAGCTTATCTATGACGCGAGGCTGTCTAAGGGTGCGGTTTGGGGCGCTTCTATTATCGTTGGGCCGTTTTCTTGCATATAGTTGTGGTCTAGCTTGAGAGGTATGTTGAAATAAAAGGTTGTCCCTTCGCCGGGCTGACTGACTATGTTCATTTCACCGCCAAGGAATTCGACGATTTCCTTTGAGATCGCGAGGCCCAACCCTGTACCTTGAACCTTTTAGTTCAGACTTGTATCGATTTGCTCAAAGCGTTTGAAAATTCGCTGAATATCGCTCTGCTCAATACCTATACCCGTATCTCTAACATAGATGTTGATGTCATAGGTCGGCGTACCTTCCATTGAAATGGGTTCACCTTTGACAAAGACGGCAATGCTGCCAGCCTGTGTAAATTTAAGGGCGTTTCCAAGCAGGTTATTGATAACCTGTCTAAGGCGCATATTATTGCCAATGAAGTTTCTAGGTAGATCCTCATCATAAATAAAATGTAGCTTTAATTTTTTTTCCATGGCTTGAGGACGGTACAAATCCATAAGCGTGCTGATCATGTCATGCAAATTATAAGGCTCTGCTCTTTCTTCCATTTTTCCTGCGTCAAGTTTAGACAGATCCAGAACGTCATTGATGACTGTAATAAGGCCTTGCCCGCAACTATTGACAATTTCGGCATATTTTTTCTGGGTAGGGTTCAGTTCTGTCTTAAGGAGAAGGTTGTTCATACCAATCACGCCGTTAAGGGGTGTGCGTAACTCATGGCTCATATTGGCGAGAAATTGGGATTTAGCTTCTTCTGAATGACGGGTTTGGCGAATTGTCTTTTCTAGGAGTACAAAAAGCCTGTTCATATTTATACTAAAGATACTGACAATCAGCGTCACGATGAATAGTGCGAGGGAGGTTTGAAATGCACGTTGGAAGAGGCGATTTTTCCATTCTACCAGATCCATATCAATAGGCAGGACGGTCTGTTGGGCCGAAATATTGTGCAACACCCAAACATTGGGCACAGGCGACTAAGCTATAGGCGACAGAGGTTCGCCACCCACAAATAAACCCGTTTAGGATAACGCCTGAAATAATAAGCGGGAGTAGGGCGCTATTTATACCTGTCGCGTCTGGTATAGCCGAGGTAGATATACCTGCAAGGACGAGGACCGAATAGACCGCCGCAAAAATCAGAAAATTCTTGGTAAACCTTAGAAGATGAATAATTATCAAAACTGTTACTATGACGCTAGTCGAAATCGTATGGTCGAGCGTCCATCCCTGATAGGTCCAGTTCATCACAAGGATGTTTATGAGTTGGGATAGGATTATAGCCCAGCCAATAGCATAAACCGCACGGGCGCGCATTTGATCCGCGGAGTTTAAATCGCTATCTATTCTTAGAAAGCGCTCATATTTTGACAAAAGACTGATAGTTCCCCACCTAAACTCTCATTACATTTGGCTGAAATTATCATAATCCTCTTATAAAACCCTTAAAAAACAAAGTTTTGGGTTCATATATCGTTAACCGTTTTTCTTTGCGTCATTTTATTCAAATGCGTTCAGTATAGGGCATGGAATGGTGGTTCAGAAAAGCTGGAAAATATGCCGCTAAAGAAGCTATTGCAGTGGCGTTTGCTGGGGCTTGCATACTAGCTAAGTATTTCCCAATTTTTCAGGACGGAAATTATAAAGCGGATGCTGTTCTCTATCTGATAATTTTCACTTTGATATATTTCTTATGGGATTATGTGAGATAGGGGTTATAAATAGTTCGGGAAATAAATTTACGTCTTGAGATTTGAAAACCATCCAAAAATCTTATCTCTTGCAAAATCTTATGTAATCTTGTTAACTGTTTTTACGTAAAGGGGCGCTAGTTGTAATCTAAAGATTACTCAAATAGGTAATGTTAGATATGATCGAGGGCACACCTAGTATTGGTGCGGAACTCAAGGCCAGACGTGAAGGTCGTGGCCTGACTATCGGTCATGCTTCAAAACAGACACATATCAAAGCCAGATATATTCAAGCCATAGAAGCCATGCAGCCAGATGCTTTGCCGAGCCTTGGCTATGTATTGGGATTTGTGCGAACCTATGCTGGTTATCTGGATATGGACGGCGAAATAGCCGTGAAAAGATATAAAAAAGATGTAGCAGCTCCGAAACTTTTGGGTTGGCGTGAGCGCGCGATTTTAATTCCAAGAAGAGAAATCAAATTACCACGCGGCCTTATTAGCGCCATGAGCGTGATGCTCTGTGCGATCTGTGTCGCAATGTGGTTCCAAAATCAGAGAATAGTGACCGACACAGCGCCAGATGCGCTGAAATTTGCCAATCAACAAAATATTACGACTGTGAGCGGTCATCAAAATGCCGGTCTCGATATGATCGAAATTCCGCTGGTTTTGCCCAATGTTTTAACTGTAAAGGCCATTGGGCCGTCATGGGTTCAGGTTAAAGATCCAAGTGGAAAAGTTTTGATCTCCCGTATCATGGTCACGGGTGAGACTTGGAAAACTGATAAAAGTGCCAATGTGACACTTTCTGCGCGTGACGGGGGAGCGCTGGAGCTTTATCGCGGCGAAGAACTCATCGGGCCTTTAGGGCCGAGATGGCAAAGTATTGCAGATGTGAGCTTGGCTGAAACGGCGGAACCACCCATTGGCGTTGCCCTTATTGAGACATTTCATTCAACTCAATAATAGGACGGTGACACTCTGCTGGGAAAACCGAACTGATATAATTGTGATGAATATAACTACATTTTCGACTTTAATCTGTCATAAAGTCGTGGCAAACCCCCCTCATGTCTAAAAAATCTCTCGATTCCATCAGGCCTTGGCGCACAATAGAACGTCGTAAATCCCGTCAGATTATGGTGGGACGTGTCCCTGTGGGGGGTGATGCGCCGATTGCAGTGCAAAGCATGACAAATACGATCACGCATGACGTCGAGGCAACAATTGACCAGATAATGCGTATTGAAGCGGCTGGCGCCGATATTGTGCGCGTTTCATGTCCCGATCCTGAAAGTAGTGCGGCAATGCGCGAAATCACAGATAGTGTGGAATGCCCGATCGTAGCCGATATCCATTTTCATTATAAACGCGGTATTGAAGCGGCTGATAATGGTGCGGCTTGTCTGCGAATTAATCCGGGCAATATTGGCGGCCAAGACCGTGTTCGCGAAGTTGTCGCTGCGGCGCGTGCCAATGGATGCGCTATTCGTATCGGTGTAAATGGCGGCTCACTGGAAAAAGAATTACTAGAAAAATTTGGCGAACCGTGCCCCGAAGCTATGGTGGAAAGCGCACTCATGCACGCACGGATGTTAGAAGAAGAAAACTTTAGCGACTATAAGATATCCGTTAAAGCTTCTGATGTGTTCCTGACTGTTGCTGCCTATCACCAATTGGCCGAGGCCACTGATGCTCCCTTACATCTGGGCGTAACAGAAGCGGGCGGCACGCGAATAGGAACGGTTAAATCTTCCATTGGTATGGGTAATCTTTTATGGGCGGGGATTGGTGATACAATCCGTGTTAGCCTCTCAGCCGAACCTGAAGAGGAAGTGCGCGTCGGCTTTGATATGCTTAAATCATTGGGCTTAAGAACACGTGGTGTGAATATTATTTCCTGTCCGTCATGTGCCCGTCAAGGCTTTGACGTTATCAAAACAGTGGCCATTCTCGAAGAACGTTTGGCCCACGTCACAGAACCTATTAGCCTGTCCATTATTGGTTGCGTGGTGAACGGGCCAGGTGAGGCCATGTATACCGATCTTGGTTTTACAGGCGGTGCGGCTGGCTATGGTATGATGTATGCCGCGGGTCAGAAAATTGGCAAAACCGATAATGCCGATATGATTGAGGATATTGTTGCCAAGGTCGAAGCGCGCGCCGAGCTGATACAGACGGAACGTGCCGCAGCGGAATAGGCGCAGCTCGCGTCTTTTGAGCGCTATCAGCGTCTTATGACATACTTAATATAAATGCGTTAAACGCAGGCTATGTTAAAAGAGTCTGATTACAATATAGATACACAAATTTTTCTACAAAAATGTCGTCCTAAATTACGCCAGTTAGAAACTCTGCGCGTTGAGAAGCTCGGCGTCTATAACGTCCGAAAGAAACTCGCCAAAATAATCACACCTATCGCCACGCCTATTTGCGGATTTATCGATTATTGGTTGTTTTTATTGCAACGTGGGAATGAGGATACGCTCATGGGTGTTACCTTTATATTCGCAGGCGCATTATATGCTTGGGTGACAAAGCCAAAACGTCAATATGCGAAGGCCTATAAGACGGATATGCTGCCGGATATAGCCCGGGCATTTGGTGACTTCAGATATAAAATAAAGGGTAAGATATCGATGGCGGATGTGAAGCCTTCAAATATCGTCCCTCACCATACGAGTTATAATTCAGAGGATTATTTCGCAGGGGATTTTAAAGGTGTGGGTATTAGGTTTTCTGAAATCATGCTGTCTAAAAAATCTGGAAAACGAACAGTAACCGTCTTTAGAGGGCTGGCTATATTGCTTGATCAGGGCGTCAGGAAGTTTCACGGAAAAACTATTTTGACTATGGATAAAACTAAGCCGGGGGAGTGGTTTCAAAAACGTATTACCAAGCTAAAGCCAGCCAATCTTGTCGATCCCGAATTTGAAAATCTTTTCGATGTTTTTACCAATGACCAAGTCGAGGCGCGCTATCTTATCGACCCTGTCATTGTTGAAAACCTCAAAGCCCTCTACCGCGAGCATAGCGGAGATCAAATGCTTGCATCCTTTTATGACAATAAATTCCTTATTCTTATAGGCAGTAATAAGAACCATTTCGAACCTGCTGATATACGCACATCAGCGACCAATGAAGGGGAGCTTTTAGCGCTGAAATCCTAGGTCTCGCAAATTTTGTCTATTGTAAATAGGCTGTCTTTATATGATCCGACGCAAAGACGTCGCCTTGAGGCAAAGGCTTCTTAAAAACCTGATTAGGCTTTCAGGAGTTGATCGGGCGGGAGCTGTCCTGTTTGGCGCAAGGCTTCATAGAGGGCTATAGAGGCACTAATCGCTAGATTAAAAGACCGCGCTTCTGGGGCTAACGGAATAATCACGCGCGCATCAGCGCTAGTATGTACCTCTTCGGGCACGCCAGCGCTTTCACGGCCAAATAAAAGATGATCTGTTGGGCGAAAACCGAAGTCGGGCAGGGGCGTTGCAGCTTTCGTTGTAAAGAGAATCAGTCGTGAATGCGAGGCATTGGATGCGCTATTAATATCCTTACGGGGCTCTATAAGCTCAGATTTGCGACTTTTTTCATAGGCTGACCAGTTTACATGGCGTTTTATGTTCTCGGCATGGCCATAATCCATAGCCGTGCGACGCAAGGCTTTGGCGGTGAGGGGAAAGCCGCAAGGCTCGATAATCTCTAAATCTACGCCAAAACAAGCACATAAGCGCATGGCAGTACCGAGATTCTGTGCAATATCGGGCTGGAAGAGGATAATTTTGACCATAGGAAGACTCTACAACCTATCGGGAATATGTCCAAGCCAGATATTTCGGACGATTGCGGCGTTCTGCCGCGAATTTTGAGTGGCTTTTACTGTGTTATTTGTCTATTACCACCGCCAAGGCTCTATGTATTTTTTAGGGGGACGAATATGTCCGATACGGCACACGTAAATGATCATCCAGAAGATGAGGGCAAACGTGATTTCATTTTTATAGCCACAGGTGCTGCCGCCGCAGTCGGCGCAGGCTCACTGGCGTGGCCATTGGTTATGCAAATGGGCAAGGCGGCTGATACATTAGCGGCAGGTTCTATTGAAATTAATCTTGAAAGTATTCCTGAAGGCGGACAGGTGAAAATGTTATGGCGCGGTAAGCCTGTCTTTGTGCGCCACAGAACGGATGCTGAAATTACAGCGGCGCAAAATACGGATATTTCAAGCTGTCCTGACCCGCAAACGGATGATGAACGCCTCATCCCTGGCCCGGATGGTAAGATCAATCCGAAATATTTGGTTATGATCGGGGTGTGTACGCATTTTGGCTGTATCCCTCTCGGAGAAGATGGTGATTTTGACGGATGGTATTGCCCCTGTCACGGGTCGCATTACGATACATCTGGGCGTATCCGCAAAGGACCCGCCCCCACAAATATGGAAATACCACCCTATGAGTATATTTCCGCAAACGTCATTAAGGTAGGTTAGTCATGAGCGGTCATCCTTCTACATATGAACCCAAATATGCGGCCACTAAATGGTTAGATCAGCGTTTGCCGATCATCCGGATGGGCGCAGACTTTATGACCTTTCCTTCGCCCCGTAATCTAAATTACTGGTGGACTTTTGGTGGTATTTTGGCCCTTTGCCTCGTGGCACAGATTATCACAGGTATTATTCTGGCCATGCATTATGTGCCACATGTTGATCTTGCTTTTGATAGTGTGCAGCGTATTCGCCGCGACGTGCCATTTGGCTGGTTAATCCAGCCCATGCATGCTGTTGGGGCCTCCATGTTCTTCTTGGCTGTTTATATTCATATGTTTAGAGGGCTTTATTACGGCTCTTATAAAGCCCCGCGTGAGCTTTTATGGATTATTGGCTGTCTGATTTACCTGATTATGATGGCGACAGGCTTTCTGGGATATACTTTGCCTTGGGGACAAATGTCCTTTTGGGGCGCTACAGTGATTACGGGCTTTTTCGGCGCGGTTCCTGTTGTCGGTGAGAGCTTGCAACAATGGCTATTGGGTGGTTATTCCGTTGATAATGCCACGCTAAACCGCTTTTTTGCGCTGCATTACCTCTTACCGTTTGTGATTGCGGCACTTGTAGGGCTGCATGTCTGGGCCTTGCATCATGTCGGTCAGAACAATCCCATTGGTATCACGCCTAAATCTAAAGAAGACACACTCTCTTTCCACCCATATTATACGGTGAAAGACGGATTTGCGGTTGTGGTTTTCTTACTTATTTTTGCATTCTTCTTATTCTATCAACCAGACGCACTCGGCCATTCCGATAATTATATCCCGGCAGACCCGCTTGTAACACCGGCCCATATCGTGCCCGAATGGTATTATCTGCCTTTTTACGCGATCCTCAGAGCTGTGCCCAATAAGCTATTGGGGATTATTCTAATGTTCGCCTCTATTGCGATCCTGTTCATCTTGCCGTGGTTGGATACATCCAAAGTGCGCTCTATGCGCTTTAGACCGGTCGCGCGTGGCTTCTTCTTCTTATTCGTTATTGTTTGCTTTATCTTGGGATGGTGCGGAGCAG
>CAZNCJ010000011.1:30583-49864 GCA_964571595.1 uncultured Caulobacterales bacterium
GGCTTCTTCTTCTTATTCGTTATTGTTTGCTTTATCTTGGGATGGTGCGGAGCAGAAACTCCTGACGACATGGTGATCACCACAGGTTATACACCTATTATCTCTGATTTTGCAGCTTATCTACAAAGTGCTAATTTAGCAGCAGATACCCCCCAAAGTGAAAAAATCCTCGAACAAGCGCTTGCAACATGCCAACTAGATGGAGCTAAGAGCCTCACCGCTTATTGTGAGGCTAAACCTGTTGGTTTAAATTTTGTGTGGCTCTCACGAATTGGGACGCTCTATTATTTTGGCTTCTTTTTCATACTCGCCATTTTGGGCTTAGTTGAGAAACCAAAACCAAGACCGGAATCGATTACGAAATCTGTGCTGGGAGAGAAACCAGTGGCGGCTTCGGCAGATTAACGAGAGAGCAAAGAGATTTACTATGCTTAATATTACAAAAAAACTTTTTGCCGGATTTGGATTAGCCGCTCTCGGATTTGCCGGTCTTGCTTATGCTGCAGGCGGGGGGACAGGCGACTATAAAATGAAGCATGTCCATTGGCACTTTAACGGGCCTTTCGGACAATTTGATAAAGCCACTGTTCAGCGCGGATATCAGGTTTACCGCGAAGTCTGCGCGGCTTGTCATGGTTTGGAACATGTCGCTTTTCGTCATCTGGGTGACAAGAACGGGCCTTATTATAAATCAGAATATAAGAACCCGAATGATAATCCTTATGTCAAAGCTTTTGCCGCAGATTGGACAATAAGTGACATAGATGGTGATACGGGTGATGTTATTGAGCGCTCAGGTATTCCGGCCGATAAATTTCCGCCAATTTTTGCAAATGACGCTGCAGCACGCGCCAGTAATGGCGGGGCTTTACCGCCTGATCTGTCTTTGATCGTTGCTGCGCGCGGCGGCGGCGCGGATTATGTTTATAATCTGCTTGTCGCTTACGGCAAAGACGTACCTGCTGATATACAGCTCGGTGCGGGACAGCATTATAATCCTGTTATGGCTGGCGGTGCGATTGCGATGGCTCCACCTTTATCAGAAGGCTTGGTCGAATATGCCGATATTGAAGGCGATGACGGACATGGAAATATCATAAAAATCGCAGCCCCTGCCGCGACTGTCGATCAAATGGCCAAAGATGTCACAGAGTTTCTGGCTTGGACGTCCGATCCGAAAATGGAACAACGTAAAAGCCTTGGTCTGGCAGCCATGATCTATTTGCTGATTTTTGCTGTACTTATGTGGTTCTCATATAAGCGTGTGTGGAGAAATGTGAAGCACTAGCGCATACTCACAATAATTTTAGAAGCCGTACCTATCTTAGGTGCGGCTTTTTCTTTATGTCCTTTATCAAGGAGAAAAAAATGGCAAATTCTGAATGGGTATTGGGGATTATTGGCGGTTCCGGTCTGTATAATATTGAGGGCCTTGAAAACACCGAATGGGTCTCTATTGAAACGCCTTGGGGATCGCCGTCTGATGAAATTCTATTTGCCGAATTAGGCGGGCTAAAGCTGCGCTTTCTACCCCGACATGGGCGCGGCCATGCCTTATCTCCGTCAGACCTTAATTACCGGGCCAATATTGATGCCATGAAACGGGCAGGGTGCACGGATATTTTATCCCTCTCGGCTGTGGGCTCATTACAAGAAGCCTATGCGCCGGGTGATTTTGTTATGGTCGATCAATTTATTGACCGCACCTTTAAGCGCGAAAAGAGCTTTTTTGGTAAAGGATGTGTTGCCCATGTTTCTCTCGCTGATCCTATATGCTCCCGCCTGTCAGAAATGACGGGTAAGGCCGCCCAAGAAGCAGGCGCGAAAGTCCATATTGGCGGTACATATTTGGCTATGGAAGGACCGCAATTCTCAACAAAGGCCGAAAGCCATATGTACCGCGCATGGGGTTGTGATGTGATCGGCATGACGAATATGCCAGAAGCCAAACTCGCGCGTGAGGCCGAGCTGCCTTACGCAACCGTTGCAATGGTCACAGATTATGATTGCTGGCATGACAGCCACGGCTCGGTTGATGTGGCGTCCGTGATTGCAGTTCTGACCAAAAATGCCTCTACTGCTTCTGGTACTGTTAAAGCCTTGGCTAAAGCGATAGCAGGAACGTCGCGCACGCCGTCGCCTTTGGGTATCGAGACAAATCTGGATGTCGCCTTGATAACGGCCCCAGAGGCACGTGACCCTAAGCTATTGGCAAAGCTGGACGCCGTTGCAGGACGTGTATTGGGGAATAGCTAATTCCAAATTCGGATATAGCTGAGGCTTAACCCGTTGATTTTGACGCTATGATATAATTATCAATCGCTTTAAGCGCGGGTGGCCATTCCGGTCTGAGGGTGAGAGCTTGTTTGAGATCACGATAGGCCCGATTGAAATCTTCTATGCGGTCATAGGCAATCGCGCGGTTATATAGCGCTTCAGGTTTTTTATCCGTATCAAACTCTAAGGCTTTATCGGCCATTTGAATGGCCTTTCGCGGATTGTCAGAATATATAAGCGCGGCAGAATAATTGACATAGGTTTCGGCAATATTTGGCGCGATTTCCAAAGCCTCATCATACCATTTTTTTGCCTTATCATGTTTTCCGGCACGCATATATAATATGCCGATATTTGTACTCATGGCGGCGCGGTTTTTTCTGTTTAGGCCCGGTGTCTCTAAGGCGTTCAAACAATTCTTTATAGTAGAGTGGCGTCCCGGATCACCGAATTTAACACTCAGATAACATTGTCTGGGCGCACCATCGCCGTGAATAATGACTTGGGCAAAGGATGAGGTTGGGAAAGCCAGCATGGCCATTGCACTGATGAGGAAAAATTTACGCATTTTTGTCTCCTAGCTTAAGGCCATATAACACATTATTCCGCTTTATGATAATCACATTCCTTCACAAACATGAAAACGCTTTTCTCGCCTTGGCCTTTTAGCCAGCTTCTGTATGATAAATCTATGACAGCTTTGAAACTTTATATTGGTAATTATAATTACTCTTCATGGTCGCTCCGGCCTTGGTTGGTCTTACGCAAAGCAGAATTGCCTTTTGAGACGCAGATGATTGATCTCGACGTGGCGGGCTTCAAAGATAAGCTTTTGGCCTTGACGGATGCGGGGACAGTACCTGTGCTGGAGGTCAATGGTGAGCGATTACCAGATAGTCTGGCGATATCGGAATTTTGTGCCAAGGCCGTGCCCAATCTTTGGCCCAAAGATCCAAAGCAACGCGAACGTGCCCGTGAGGTGACCCGCATGATGCATAGTGGCTTTGAAGCTCTGCGAGCGGAAGCCCCGATGAATTTGCGCCGCCGGACATCATATCCAGTCCCGCAAGCCTGCCTGGATGATGCTGCAGATATGGTGAATTTATGGGATGATTTACTCTCCCGCCATGACGGACCGTTTCTATTTGAAGACTGGTCAATCGCAGATGCGTTTTACACACCTGCGGCCACACGATTTGCCAGTTATGATCTGCCGCGTACGGCACGTTCCGATACCTATATTTCCGAGCTTATGAGCGATCTTGATTATCTGGACTGGGAAGCTAAAGCTTTTGTCGAAACCCATATTTTGCCAGACACTGATAAAGTCAATAATCGGGCATAAAACTAAATAATTACGGATAGAAAGCTATGAACCTTAAAGACACAATACGCACAATTCCTGACTTTCCAAAACCGGGAATAATGTTTCGTGACATAACAACATTGATGACCAATCCAAAAGCATTTGCTGAATCTGTAGAGAGGATTGCCGCTGCCTATAAAGATAAAGGCGTGGACAATGTCGCCGGGATTGAAGCACGGGGCTTTATTTTCGGAGCCGCGATCGCCCACGCTATGGGGGTTGGGTTTGTGCCTATTCGAAAGAAAGGCAAATTGCCGTTTAAAACATATGAGCAAGACTATGAGCTGGAATACGGCACAGATACAATCGAGATACACGCCGATACGATACGTGGGCAGGAAAAAATCCTTTTAGTAGATGACTTGATTGCGACAGGAGGTACGGCAGAGGCGGCTGTGCATCTTTTGCGCAAGGCAGGGGCCGATGTTGTCGGGGCCGCCTTTGTGATTGATCTGCCTGATCTTGGCGGTCTGGCGCGGATTACAGGCATGGGCGTGCCCGTAACAGCGCTCGTCGCTTTTGAAGGGCATTAGCGTCTTAAGAAGGTGCAGCTTTCTGGCCTAAATATATATCCGGTAAAGTCGGGACGCGGTATCACGCTTTCAACTTCTGTGGTTCATCCAACGGGGCTGGAAAATGATAGGCATTGGGTGATTGTGCAAACTCCCCAAGCTGGAAATTCTGAGGGCTTTAGTCGTTTCATCTCCCAGCGCACGCATCCTGATCTTGCTTGTCTTAACGCTAAACCTGATAATGACAGGCTTTATCTGTCTATGGACGGGTCTGAATATGTGCTGGATTTAAAGGCACCGATAATAAGCGAGACAGTATCTGTATGGCAGGATAGTTTTCCAGCCACGCTTTATAATGATCCAGTAAATGATTGGCTCTCAGAGCGTCTGGGAGGGACGTATAAACTCGCCAGCATGACGGGGGCGAGACGGACACGCCGCGAGAATGAGGATTTTGCTAGGCAATATGAGGCTGATTTTGATGTGAGCTTTGCGGATGCCTATCCTGTACTAATTGCAACCCATGCCTCGCTGGAAGCGTTAAATGGCTATGTTGAGGCGCAAGGCGAGAGCGCGCTGACTATGTCGCGCTTTCGGCCTAATCTGGTGGTCGACGGGGCGCAGCCTTGGGCAGAAGATGGCTGGAAGCGCGTAAAAATTGGTGAGGTTGAATTTATCTGCGTAAAGCCCTGTACGCGCTGTATTATGACAACACTTGATCCGGTGAGCGGGCAAAGCCGCGGGGACATCTCTCTGCGCGCGTTGACGCATTTACGGCGCTCAGCGGATAAGCGCCTTAAAGGGGTACTGTTTGGCACTAATGCTATTCCGCTTAATCAAGGTCGGGTGCGTATGGGCGATAAGGTTGAGGTCTTGGAGAAACAACCATCTTGGCCAGTGCATAAGAACTAGCTTTAGGAATAGCGTTGCAACTGTAATTTTCTTTTTTGTAACGTGCCATTTTTGCCTAAGAGATATAGAGCCGATCAAAAGGATAACTGACATGCCCCACTTCCATAATGCTCTGAGCAAGTTCGCGATATGTATAATTGGGAGCATAGGATTTTCAATGATCGCCTCTGCGCAAGTCGAGCAGATTGAACTTCCGACGAATAATGCTGAACCCCGAAAGAGTGGGCGTGTCATTATAGAGCCTATCAGCTTGTTTTTTGCCTCGAGTGATAGGGACGGTGATGCTATTGTTACAGAACCGGAGCTTGGTATCGCCATCCAGAATGAGTTGGAAAATATGGGCGGTAAAATGCGCCCGCTACAATTTATGGATTGGAGCCTCAAAACACTCGGTTCGTCAGATATATCGCCGCGATTTTTAAGTTTTGATACCAATTTTGATAGTGTCATATCAGAGAGTGAGTTTTCCGCGCGTTTAAGGGCAGAGTTTTCAAGGTTGGATAAAAACGAGGACGGCCAATTAGAAAGATCAGAAATGATCAGATCCTTGCGAGATGGCAAACGCCAATCGCGCGGCGGCAATGCACAGGGCCGCGACGGGGGCGAGGGACCTGAAGGCCGCGAGGGACGGCGCGGTGGTAATGGCAGCGGCGGTTAAACAGCTAGCTTAAACAATCCGTGTTTTGATGAGCCTCTAAGTTCCCAATACTGTTTGGGAGAGCATGCCTTTAGCTCGCCATACTTCCAACATTATTTCTGTCTATATCGCCCATAGTTGACATCTAACTATGGAGCTTATTCAATTTGAAAGTCATTCGCCGCATATTGTTAGGCCTGTTGTGGGTGATTATTCTGACGGCTCTTTCTACTGGGTTGAGTATTTCGTCCTATGCTACGAAATTTTTTGACGAACCTGCTGACGCGGCCATTATTTTAGGGGCGGCGATATGGGAGGATAAACCATCCCCAGTTTTTAAAGCCCGAATTGATCACGGGATAAATTTGTATAAACAAGGCAGAATTTGTTATCTGGTTTTTACGGGCGGGACCGGTCCTGAAAATATAATGTCCGAAGCTGAGGCCGCTAAAAACTATGCCCTAGGACAGGGTATTGCTTCACAAAATATTCTCATAGAAACAACTTCTAAAATCACCTATGAAAATCTGGTTGAGGCCAAAAAGCTCTTAGATAAGCACCAGTTAAATAAGGTCCTTATTGTAAGTGACCCCTTGCATATGAAACGCGCTATGAAGATGGCGCATGATTTAAACCTGCGAGCAATGAGTTCACCGACACCCACAAGCCTTTATAAATCTAAGCGCAAGAAATTTAGTTTTCTCATAAGAGAGATGTATTTTTATATCGGATATATTGTATTGGGGTGAGATATTTTTAAGCGTTATATCAGATGTTTAGACGTTAAATTTAAACAGCATGATGTCGCCGTCTTTGACGATATAGTCCTTGCCTTCTTGGCGAACTTTGCCGGCTTCTTTAGCGCCTTGCTCGCCGTCATTCGCTACATAATCATCATAGGCTGTGGTTTCGGCGCGGATAAAGCCTTTCTCGAAATCCCCGTGAATGACGCCAGCGCATTTGGGCGCGGTCCAGCCCTCTTGAAATGTCCAAGCGCGTGCCTCTTTAGGGCCAACAGTGAAATAAGTACGCAACCCAAGTAGGGCATAGCCCGCCTTAATAAGACGGTTAAGGCCCGGCTCCGATAGTCCAATCGCATCAAGATATTCAGCCTGTTCTTCCCCGTCCAGCAGCGCCATTTCAGATTCGATCTGGGCTGAAATAATCACGGATTGCGCGCCTTCTGCGTTGGCATGTGCAACGACTTTGGCGGAGAAGGCATTGCCGTCTGCTGCACTGTCTTCGTCAACATTGGCGACATATAAAACAGGTTTGGCGGTCAAAAGCTGGAGCATTTTCCAGGCTTTTTCATCGTCCTCCTCAATCTCTACGGTTCGGGCCGGCTTGCCGTCCTCTAGGGCGGCAATCGCCAGTTCAATCAGGCGCATTGTTTGAAGGGCGTCTTTGTCATTTTGCTTGATTTTCTTCTCAAGTCCACTTTTGCGTTTCTCAAGACTTTCCAGATCAGAGAGCATAAGCTCTGTTTCCACCGTTTCGTAATCCGCCATAGGGTCAATACGTCCATCAACATGGGTGATATCGTCATTTTCAAAACAGCGCAGCACATAGATAACGGCGTCCGTTTCGCGGATATTACCCAAAAATTGATTGCCCAAACCTTCGCCCTTTGAGGCCCCTTTGACGAGGCCAGCAATATCGACGAAATTCATCCGTGCCGGAATTTTTTGCGCGCTTTTGCCAATTTCGGCAATTTTGTCCAGACGGGCTTCAGGGACAGCGACATCCCCGACATTCGGCTCGATGGTACAAAAAGGGTAGTTCGCCGCCTGTGCATTTGCCGTTTGGGTGAGGGCATTAAACAGGGTTGATTTGCCGACATTGGGCAATCCGACTATTCCGCATTTAAATCCCATGGTGAAACCTCATACTTAAACGCCGCAGCGCTAACCTTTTATATATTCTGTGACGCGCGTTTGGTATAACTCGCCATTGCCCGCAGCAAGGAGATCGGCATAGCGCGCCGCCCCGTTACATATATCGTCTCTTACGCCGTGCTCAGCTTTTGCAAAATCACTTAGCACATAGCTGTGGACTTTATCCTTATGGCCGGGGTGACCAATGCCAAGGCGGACGCGGTGAAAGTTTTCGCCGCAATGCTGTCGGATAGAACGCAACCCGTTATGGCCTGCAATACCGCCGCCTGTTTTCATACGAAATTTACCGGGGGCCAAATCCAGCTCGTCATGGAATACTGTAACATTCTCAAGCGGTATTTTGTAAAACTGCATGGCTTGTTGAACAGACCGGCCGGATTCGTTCATAAAGGTTGTGGGTTTTAGCAAAAGGACTTTAACAGGCCGCCCCTCCGCAGAAATCATCCCTTGGCGCACAAGCCCCTTAAATTGGGATTTTTCATTTGAGAAATTATGGTCATCGCCAATCGCGTTAATGACCATAAAGCCTATATTGTGACGGTTCCCGGCATATTTTGCGCCGGGATTACCAAGGCCTACCCATAATTGCATATTTGGCTCCGCTTTTCGGCCCCTCAGCCAGTCCAGCAGAGGACGAATTATTCGTCTCCGGCGTCTGCAGCTGGCGCTTCGCCTTCTGCACCTTCTTCAGTTTCAGCCTCATCACCTTCAGCGTCTTCTTCATCTTCCTTAGAAGCGCGTGAGCTCACGATTGTCGCAATCGTAAAGTCGCGGTCATCAATAGAAGGTTTGACGTTTTCTGGCAGGTTAACATCTGAGATGTGAAGACTGTCACCAATATCCATTTCTGAAATATCGACAGTGATATTGTCAGGAATGTCACCCGCAGGACATTTCACTTCAATGGCGTAACGCACAACGTTCAATATACCGCCGCGCTTAATACCGGGGGCAACATCATCACCTGTAAAGATCACGGGGACTTCAACCTCGATGATAGACTTGGCTGTCACGCGGAAGAAATCAACATGTACCGGCATGTCAGAGACGGGATGAAACTGAACATCTTTCGTTAAAACTTTTTGCTTTTTACCGTCATGGGAAAGCTCGATCATGTTTGACAGGAACTGGCCTGAGTTAATCGCTTTAATGACCTCGTTAAATTTTACGGCTATGGCAATAGATTTTTCTTCTCCGCCATATAGTACGCCCGGTACCATACCCTCGCGTCTGGCTGCGCGGGCTTGTCCAGTGCCTGTTTCATCACGTACAACTACATCGAGACAAATATCACTCATTTTATCGTCCTTTTGGTCAGATATCCAAAAATTCAGCCGTCCAAACCTCTCATTTAAGGGTTATAAAAGGACGGCCTTAATAGGAATCTTTTTAATTCTGGCGGTCTATAAGCAAATCCGCTCAAAAACGCAAGCCTTATGCGCTCAATAATTCAATCACATTAAAATAAATTTTTAGGTCAAAACAGCCTTATCTGACGTCTTAGCCAAAGAGCTTGGAAACGCTTTCATCATTGGCGATGCGGCGAATGGCTTCCCCTAGCAGAGTAGAGACGGGAACTTCGCGGATTTTCTTACAATCTTTGACTTTTTTAGGCTGTGCGATCGTATCGGTAATCACAACTTCGGTTAATTCTGATTTGGTAATACGTTCTACCGCCGGATCAGACAAAACACCATGTGTGATATAGGCAGAGACTTTGTTAGCCCCTTTGTCTTTTAAGGCTTTGGCCGCATTGCATAATGTGCCGCCGGAATCGATAATATCATCCAGCAAAATACAATTACGTCCCGCGACATCACCGATAATATTCATCACTTCGGCTTCGCCGGCTTTCGGGCGGCGCTTATCGACTATGGCAATATCGGCATTAAATTGTTTTGCTAGGGAGCGTGTCCGTACGACCCCGCCCGTATCAGGAGAAACAAACATCAGGTTTTCACGGTCTGATTTGGACAAGCGGTCTTTTATATCGCTTACGAAGACGGGCTGTCCGAACAGATTATCCGTAGGAATATCGAAGAAGCCCTGTATTTGTCCGGCGTGGAGATCAATTGTAAGGACGCGGTCAGCTCCTGCCTTGGAAATAAGATTAGCCACTAATTTGGCCGTAATAGGCGTTCGACCCCCGACCTTGCGGTCCTGTCTGGAATAGCCGAAATAGGGGATAACTGCCGTGATGCGTTTGGCGGAAGCGCGTACGAGGGCATCAATGATTATGAGCAGTTCCATAAGGTGATCATTGGCGGGTGCAGATGTAGGTTGGATAAGGAAGATGTCCTCTCCGCGTACATTTTCATTGATCTTGACGAAAATTTCCTGATCTCGAAAACGCTCAATATCTATTGATGTTAAAGGCAGGTCTAAAACATTGGCTATCTTTTGTGCCAGCGCATCATTTGAGGTGCCGCTCAGTAATTTCATATCCCAGCCATCCTATATCGTGATATTTAGGTGGGTCATATCACGAACATGTCGAAAGTAAATCATTCAGTCAGCATTATGACCGAAATATTTCGTCCATAATCCCCTAAACTGTGGTGGGTGTTATAACGATAGCTAAAATAAGTCTCAGACTGTGCGTAAGTACAATCCTCCAGAGCTGCGATTTGGCTCAGGCCTGATTCTGTCAATCGGGCCAAAATAAAGGCTTTGAGGTCAAAATGGGGACGCGCTTTATATGCGCTCTCGGTGGTTTTTTTAGTTTCGGGGATTGCAAAAAATCGCTCATAATCCTGACTGGCATTGACAAACACATCGCGAAATTCGGGCCCGACTTCATAAGAAGGCAGAGAAATGCAGGGCCCTAAAACGGCCCTGATATTTTCCCGCTTTGCTCCTAATTTTGTCATGGCTTTAATTGTCGCTTCGGTAATGCCGTTCAAAGCGCCGCGCCAGCCAGCATGACAGGCCCCGATCGTTTGACTTTCTGGATCATGGAATAAGACGGGGCCGCAATCGGCTGCCAAAGCCGAAAGCGCTAGTCCCGGTGTCTGGGTCACTATTCCGTCTGCCTTTGGCCTGTCCTTGCCAAAAGAGGTTTCTACAATCAGAACATCTGTGCTGTGATGTTGCCAGAGGCTAAGCAGGTTTTGCGGGTTCGTGCCAATCTGTTGCGCGACGCGTTTTCTGTTTTCTGCGACATTTTCTGGCAGGTCATCAGATCCGCGTCCCGTGTTCAAGCTCTGATAGCTGCCTTTAGATACGCCGCCTTGTCTACCAAAAAAACCGTGTGATAGGCTAGGGTGGGATAAAAGGTCATGCGTTTTGAAATCGGCCATATGGCTTTATATCCTATAATTCATCAGACATAAGGCTAAAATCCAAGACTGGTTTCCAGATCATCAGAGCCAAAACAGATAGCCTTGAAAAGAGCGCCCATTTCGTCTTCATCCATAAGGCGGTGTAGCTGACGTAATATCTTAGGTTTAGCCTCTGGCTGGGCGCGGGTTAAAGCAACGGCGCGCATCTCGATACCTAGTTTAGAAAGAAATGCTCGCTGCGAGACAGGGCTAAGCGCTTTGAGTGTAGCAGCCTCAGCCATTTCGCGCAAAGCCTGAAAATCTACGCGCGCAGTCAGGTCTGTATTGCCCGGATTGGAAAACACTCCGACTTTTTCATGGCGTTTTAAGGCTTGCAGGCTATCGCCAAACTCTGTGATCTCTGGGCCGTAATCTATGAATAATGCCCGCCCCGGAGCGGTGTTAAAACGGTCTTTTAAAAGATCAATTATTTGCGCTACTGCGGGACAGACCTCCAGTAAATCTTCTGTTTTCGCCTCACGATGTGCGCGGGGTAGTAAGCCTTGATCTGTCGCGGATATAGGATGGGTGGCAACACCGAAGCTTAGCCTGTCCTGATCATCCAGCATGACCATGCGCTCATGCCAGCCTTGCGCTCCGGCAAAGCGGTCTTTTTGGATGAATTGCCTTATAGGCAGGCAGTCAAGAAACTCATTGCCGATAATCAGGCAAGGCCTGGACGGGACTGACTTAAGGTCGCTCACCCAACTCACAGGCACATTGCAATTTGCCAGTGTTTTGGCCTGTACGGCTTCTAGGGCGGCGCTGGCCTCGATTAAGGTTACGCTCAAGGCTTTAAAGAAGGCGGGCTCCAATTTAGCCGTGCGTAAAATATCGCTCATCATAATGCCGCGTCCCGGCCCAAGCTCGATGAGATGGAGCTGCTTAGGCTCTCCCATATCTTTCCAGCTTTGAATACACCAAAGCCCTAAAACCTCGCCAAACATTTGAGAGATTTCGGGCGCGGTGATGAAATCACCTTCCGAACCTAACGGGTCACGCGTGGGATAGTAACCGTCTTTTGGATCAAGCAGGCACAGCGTCATATATTCCGCGACACTGATGGAAGCTGTTTCTTTGAGGCGTTTTTTTAGTCTGTCTATAAGCGCCATAATGAACCGATTACAATGTGCCGATTAGGCCTTGGCTTTGGAAGATTGGGTGTCAGCGTCTTCTACGAGATATTTCGGAGCGACTGGGGCACGTTTTAACGCCCATAAAATGATGGCTCCGCCAATTATCACCATGGGTAGGGAATAGGTCATACCGCGCGTGAATGCCCCAAATAGTGCCGCATCAGGCTCTCTGAAAAATTCGACAAATATACGAAACAGGCCGTAAAGCAGGATAAATCCGCCAGCGCAAATGCCGGGCTTGGTGAGAGCTTTAAACTTTTTGGCCGCGATAAGCAGGATCACAAATATAGCAACACCCTCTAGGGCGGCTTCGTAAAGCTGGCTGGGATGGCGCGGATAGGAACCGGGATCTGTCTGAAAGATCATCGCCCAAGGGACATCCGTAATTCGTCCGTAAAGCTCCTGATTAAAGAAATTTCCGAAAATACGGACCATGCCAATGCCGATAGGGGCACCGCAAGCGACAACATCTGAAATGCGCCAGAGCGAAATTTTTCGAGTTTTGGCCATATAGAGGAGGGCGAAGCAAACACCAAGGAAGCCACCGTGAAAGGACATGCCGCCTTTCCAGATTTGCAAAATCCGTATCGGGTTTTCAATATATTGGGCTGTGTCATATAAGAGAACAGAACCAAGACGCCCCCCTATAATGATACCTAAGAGGCAGAAATAAACCAAGTCTTCCAACATACGCTTTGTCGGGACAGGATCATTGCCGCGTGTCACCCCCACAGGTTTCCAGATTTCGGTTTTCTTTGTCAGGTGTAAGGCCCAAGCATAGGCCCCCATCACACCGACAACATAGCTTAGCCCGTACCATTTTATGCTAAAATTTCCAAAGCTGATTATGTCCGGACTAATCCAGTCAGGAAACGGGATAGCCTGTGACAGAAAACCCGCTATAAAAACTTTACACATAATAATATCAATCATAGCCTGATCATGCCTATTTAGGGTATTTGATTTTGCATTGTGTTATACTGCGCCTATATCTATGGAAAGCGTAAATTTTGATTGGAACCTGTAATGAGCTCTAAAAGTCGCCCCTTTGATGATGTTTCTAACCTTTTGACCAATGCTTTGGGGGCCGTAAAGGGTGTCGGGGATGAGGTTAAGGCTGTCGGACGCTCGCAAGCCGAGCGTCTCATTGCGGATATGGACCTTGTCGGGCGCGATGAGTTCGAAGTTCTCAAAGAGCGCTTGGAAAGCTCTCATCGCGAGATAGAAGCGCTAACCAAGAAGGTTAAAACCCTTGAGGGACAAATCAAGAAATTGAAAAAATCATGATACCCAATCCCCATCTGGCAAAATGGTATGATTATTTCAAGAAAGGCGATCCGGTTTTATTAGAGCCGTTATTGGCCGAAGATGTGATCTTTACGTCACCCGTTGTCCATACACCTCAAAAAGGCAAGCGCATAACGCATGCCTATTTGCACGCTGCATCATATGTGCTGGGGGGCAATAATTTTAAATATGTGCGAGAATTTGATTGCGGTTCGCGAGCAGTCTTGGAGTTTGTTTGCGAAATTGACGGGATAGAGATCAACGGCGTTGATTTGATTGAATGGGATGCAGACGGTAAAATTACGGATTTCAAAGTTATGGTCCGGCCCTTGAAAGCCATGCAGATTGTGCACGCTAAAATGGGTGAGATGCTGGCTTCCATGCAAAAGGGCTAAGCGGTGCCTAAAATAAAGGGGTAAACCGAAATAGCGGCTTGCTCGCACGCTTACTCCCCCTTATAGCGCCTATATGTCTATTCAAGAGGCCATGAAGCGCCGCGTTTTCGCGATTATTTCCCATCCGGATGCGGGTAAAACCACGCTCACAGAAAATATGCTTTTCTCGGCGGGCGCAATACATCAGGCGGGGCGGGTCGCCGCGCGTGGTGAAGCCAGACGCACACAATCAGACTGGATGAAAATAGAGCAAGAGCGCGGTATTTCTGTATCATCCTCTGTGATGACATTTGAGCATAAAGGCCTTGTCTTTAACCTGCTCGATACGCCAGGACATGAGGACTTTAGTGAAGATACTTACCGAACCCTCACGGCGGCTGACTGCGCAGTTATGGTGCTGGACGCGGCTAAGGGTATCGAGCCGCAGACTTTGAAATTATTTGAAGTCTGTCGCTTGCGCGATATTCCGATCATTACATTCGTCAATAAACTTGACCGGGAGGCACGCGATACTTTCGAGATTTTAAGCGAGATTGAAGATAAGCTGGCCTTGGATGTAGTGCCGATGCAATGGCCCGCAGCCTCTGGACGACGCTTTAGAGGGACGGCTGACCTACGCACACAGGAATTTTTAAAATTCATAAAGCCACACGAAGAAGGCGATAGTGCGCAGGGGGCGCAGCGTTTTGACATAGATGATCAAGCACTTGGCCCTCTCTTTGATGATGCGGATTTGCTAGAAAGTTTTCGGGAAGAGGCCTTGCTGGCTGCCGAATATGGTGAGTTTAACCTGACCTCGTTCTTGGAAGGCCATATGACGCCCGTTTATTTCGGTTCGGCTTTACGCCGTTTTGGTGTCCGAGAGCTTATTGATGCTTTGGCAGAATTTGCCCCGGGGCCACAGAATGAGAGCGCCGAGAAAAACGGCGCAGAAATTACGATTTCGCCTACAGATAAAGAGGTCGCTGGTTTTGTCTTTAAAGTTCAGGCCAATATGGATCTCAACCACCGTGACCGCGTGGCGTTTTTGCGCCTATCTTCTGGTGAGTTCAAACGCGGCATGAAGCTAAAAACGACCGAGAATAAAACCATCTCAGTGCATAATCCTATTTTGTTTTTTGCCCAAGACCGAGAGCTGGCTGATAATGCCTATGCTGGGGATGTTATTGGTATTCCCAATCACGGAGTTTTACGCGTTGGTGACAGCTTGTCTGAGACAGGTAAAATTCGATTTGCGGGCATACCTAATTTCGCGCCAGAAATTTTACGACGTGCGCGCTTGAAAGATCCGCTTAAGGCCAAGCATTTACGTAAAGCCTTAGAGAGTCTTGCGGAAGAGGGCGTTACCCAGCTCTTTAAGCCCAATATGGGCGCAGATATGATTGTAGGTGCTGTAGGGGCCTTACAAATCGAAGTCATGGCAGAGCGTATCAAAACGGAATACGGGTTGGAGGTGACGTTTGAAATGCCTCCATATCAAACAGCCAGATGGCTTGACGCCGATGATCCGAGCGATGTGAAGGCATTTTTGGATAAAAATATGTCTACAAGCGGGGAAGATGTCGACGGTGCGCCTGTATTTTTGGCCAAATCGGCTTGGGATGTGGGTTATGCAGAGGAAAAAAACCCGAAAATACGATTTTTACGTGTAAAAGAGAGGCGTTAACATTTTTTTAATTGATTCGGCCCGGTTCTGGCGCAAAGATTGCTCTGTGTAAGCCAAGTTTTACACGGGGATGAATGAAATGAGCACTTTAGTACCAGCCATGATCATGTTTTTGATCACAATCGCCTTTTCGGCGCTTTGTTTGCTTCCTATGATTTTTTATAAGCAATCTAATGCGATAGCGAATTTCTATTGGCGCGGCTTGTGGATGTTTTTAGCTCTCATTTCCGGCCTTGCGGGGGGCAATAGTACATTAATGTTATTGGGTTTCCCGACCGACATAGATGTAACTCAAGCGATAATCACAGGCGTTTTAGCTGCTTTTGTACTCTTTGTCGTCTTTGGATGGTTCCGACTTGCTGGACTTGCTTCACTCGCGATTTTCAACCGTGCCAAAACATCACTCTCAAAATAACTTAGCTCAATAATCGCGCAAATTGGCTATTGAGGCGCAGCCCCAGCCAAGCCTGCGAGGTTTTCTGTCGTCACAGGAATTGTTGGTACAGCTTTCACTGTTGCGAGCGGGACGTCTGGATTATTTGAAAACTCCTCTGCGTTTATCGGGGCAGGGACGATCACATCATCATATAAAGATCCAAATAGGCTGTCTTGAGCGCGTTCAGCCGGTAATTTAATCATGGCTTGCGGCGATTGTGAGCGAGGCGCGGCTTGTGGCCTTTTTTGAGGCGCTTGGACTTGAGGTCTTTGGACTTGGGGTCTTTTGGCTTGGGGTCCTTGGGCCTGCGGTGGTCTTGCCTGAGGTCTTTGTGCTTGTGGCGCTCTAATTTGAGGTCGTTGGCCATATGGCGTGCCTATTTGAGGGCGCTGATTTTGCACAGGTCTGGCAATATGAGCAAATTGTGCATTTTGACGGCGCTGTAGCTCTAACAATCTTGGATCTGCGCCTTGAGCCGCCTGCCTGTTTACAGGACGATTCGATGGGTTAATTCCTGGCTGAGGTGGTCGGGCCGCGTAATTTTGCTGACGGTTCGCGATATTCGGGCGCGTTTGGTTTTGTGGATTAGCTTCAAGATTATGTTGAAATCGTGGGGCTTGTCGCGGCGCAAATCTTGTTTGATTTGGCGACTGTATTTGAGGGCGAGTTTGCAAAACACTTTGTCTGTGCTGGCGCTGTAAGTTTTGTTGATGGGTTAAACTTTGCGGGTGAGGCCGGTAAGCGCTTTGGCGTGCATCTATGCGCTGCGGGATGGGCTCTCTCACGATTTTACGCCGTGGGGGTTGAACTCTATTGGGGCGGGCTTGTTGATTTATAGCTTGTGTGACTGTGGGCGCGGACTGGAAGGCATTGCCTTGTCCGATACGAATAGTGTTTGTGCCACCAGAAATGATTTTCGAGCTGGAAATTGCACTGGTAGTTTGGCCTAACCCGCTTATGCTTACAGGGCTTGAGATAGCACGGGGTGAATTAGAGTTAAGCTCGCAGACACCGCTGGCTTGGCGTTCATTGACTTTTACGAAATTCCATGTGCGGCATTGTGCATCCCCTTGGCATTGACTTTCGCAAAGCTGGGCGTGGCTGGCGGGTACGCTAGAATAGACTTTACCCGGACGGTAAGTGCCGGGTTCAGCCGCGATTGCAGGCAGAGACAGTAAAAGACTGGCACTTGTTAAAGATAGCAGTGAAAAACGGCGCATAAACCCTCACAGAAGCAGAATCGATTCGTATGATCCTAATCTCGCTTGCAAGCGTTAGCGTTTCGTTAACTTTGCCTTTACATTTTCTAAGTGCTGAGTGTGGGGCTATGTAAAGTCGGGTTTGCGTTTCTCCAGAAAGGCCGTGTAGCCTTCTGTAAAATCCTTGCTGGCAAAACGGGATAAAAACCAGCCTATCGTTTCATCAGAATTACCAAATTGACCCATTTGATAGGCTTTGCACATTTGCTTGATAACCTTATTTGACCCTGAAGATAATCGGCTTATCTGCTCGGCATAAGCCATTATCCGCTCTTCGAGCTTCTCGGCTTTAACGCGGTAATTAATCAATCCCATCTTTTTAGCCGCTTTTGCGTCCAATATGCGCGCAGAAAATAACATATCCATGGCATTGGACAGCCCGACCGTTTCGATCAAGCGCTGTACATCTTCATAAGGGTAAACAAGTCCGAGCTTGGCGGGTGTTATAGCAAATTTTGAACTCTTATCGGCAAAGCGTATATCGCAGCACAGGGAAAGTCCGCAGCCACCGCCCACACAGGCCCCGCGTATCATGGCCAAGGTGGGTAGGGGGAAATTTGCAAGTGCGCTCATCGCGCCTTCAATATGGGTAGAGATTTTCTCGGAACTTTCGGGCGTGGCGTAATGTGTGCCAAATTCTGAAATATCAGCACCAGAGGCAAAATGATCACCTTGACCACGCACAATAAGAACTTTTAAGTCTTTATCTTTTTGCGCTTTTTGAAGAATTTCAGGGAGTTCAGCCCACATTTGCGCATCCAGAGCATTGCGCTTCTTGGGATTGTTAATGACCAATTCGCCAATAGTTGTACTGATTTTATTAAACTGGATTTTATCGCTCATAATTTCATCTCATACTTTTAAATATTCGGCAGGGCAGCTTAGGGGCTTTTTGACGCGCAGGGCGCTGTAATTCAAGACAATATACCGTCTTGGTGTTAGCATGTTTTTCATTGCCATATATAATGGCCAAATATATCGGAGCTATTTTGCAGAAAATTGCCATCATAGGGGCTGGAATTGCAGGACTTACCGCTGCGCGAGAGATTAAGCGTAAAGCAGCGGGCAGTGTAGAACTCACCGTATTTGAGAAATCGCGCGGTGTGAGTGGGCGCATGTCAACGCGCTATGCCGGTGATTTTGAGTTTGATCACGGGGCGCAATACTTCACCGCTAAAGACCCCGCTTTCAAAGCATTTGTAAAAACCAGTATGGAACAAGGCCTTATTGCCCGCTGGCCCGCCCGCGCCTTTTACCTTAGCCATAAGGGAGTTGAGGCGGATAGAGGCGGGGAGCGTTATGTCGCCACGCCGCGTATGAATAGTGTGTGTAAAGCCTTAGCGGAGCCTTTGACACTTTGCTTGGGCCACCGTGCAGAAAAACTCACACGCGAGCGCACGGGAAAATGGACGATCACATTTGAGGCAAGCAAGGCGCAATCCGGGTTCGATCAAGTTTTACTGGCTATACCGTCTGTGCAAGCCCTCGCCTTATTACCCCGTGATTTTGCACAGAAAAGTGAGATAGCGAAAACCAAAATGGAGGCGTGTTTTGCCCTTATGGTGGGTCATGACACTTTGCCTGACTTTGGTTGGGACAGTTTACGTTTAAGCGGTCTTCCAATTAATTGGATGGCGGTAAATCATTCTAAGTCTGGGCGCAAAAAGAGGCCAGCGACATTGGTTGTTCACGCCGCGCCTGATTGGTCAGATGACTATCAAGATGCGGATAGAGCTTGGGTGCAGAGGGTGATGGAAGAGACAGCATCCGATATTTTAAATGTGGATGTGTCTGCAATGAATCACCGCTTTTTGCACCGCTGGCTATATGCATCTGTTTCTCATAGCTCACAAAGGCCTTGTTTTTATGATCCGAGGCTAAAACTGGGTGTCTGCGGGGATTGGTGTCTGGGGGGGCGCGTAGAAGGGGCATATCTGAGCGGATTAGGCCTTGCGCAGACGATCGGGTCATTTTGATCGGGCTTTAGACTTGAAAGCGCGTGTGAGACAGCATAGCTATCAGATTGCTCGAGAGACGGAAAAGTAAATGTCTAAAACGCAGATTTATAAAGAGGTCGCCGCCCAGATTTCAGCAATCATTGAGGGTGAGCCAAATGCTATAGCGCGCTATGCTTCTGCGGCCTGCGTTTTATCCGAGGCCTTTGATTATTATTTCTGGACGGG
>CAZNCJ010000012.1:0-49599 GCA_964571595.1 uncultured Caulobacterales bacterium
ATGTCGGACGAGGCCTTGCAAGAGAGCTTGCTGGGTAAAGTACGGGAATGGTTGGGAGCTTAGGCTGTGACAGAATTTTTTGATCGAGTACTAAATATAACCTCTCTTGTGGTCGTGCTTTTTCCTCTTATGATATGTCTAATCGTGATTTGTTTTAGAATAAGCGACAAATTTCGCGAATATCATAATCAAACATGGCTCTACGTAATATCTTTTTGTGCAATGTTATTTGTTGGTGCAGGACTTATGGGTTCGACTATGAGAAGGTTTGCAATGATTATTGGTAACACTCAATGTCCTTAGATTTTAACATAGACGAGATACGCGCCCAGTTTCCGATCCTTGGTCGGGAGATCAACGGAAAGCCTTTGGCCTATCTGGATAATGCCGCTTCTGCGCAAAAGCCGCGCGCCGTGATTGAGGCGCTTTCGGGTCAAATGGAAACCAGCTTTGCCAATGTGCACCGCGGCCTACACACTATGGCCAATGAAACCACAGAGGCCTATGAGGGCGCGCGGGCCAAGGTCGCGACATTTCTCGGCGCGCCCAAGCCGTCCAATATTGTTTTTACCAAAGGGGCATCAGAAGCGCTTAATCTCTGCGCTTACGGGCTGGCAGGTGAAATCGAAGCCGGGGACGAAATTATCCTGACCCAGATGGAACATCATTCCAACATCGTCCCGTGGCATTTCCTGCGCGAGCGCTACGGGGCTGTCTTGAAATTTATCCCTGTTTCAGAGACAGGAGAGCTGGATCTGGTGGCTTATAAAGACATGCTCGGCCCGAAGACGAAAATCGTCTCGGTCGTGCATATGTCCAATGTGCTGGGCACGGTCAATCCGGTGAAACAAATCGGAGAATGGGCCAAGGCGGCAGGCGCGATCTTTATTGTCGACGGCACACAAGCTGCCGTGCATATGCCGATTAATGTAGTTGATCTGGGCGTCGATCTGTTTTGCATGACGGGGCATAAATTATACGGCCCGACGGGAATTGGCGCGCTTTATGGCACGTCAGATATTTTGAACCGCCTTCAGCCTTTTAACGGCGGCGGTGAGATGATTGAGGATGTGTTTGAAGACCGCGTAACCTATAATGATCCGCCCCATAAATTTGAGGGCGGAACACCGCCCATCCTCCAAGCCATCGGATTAGGCGCTGCGATTGACTGGTATAGCCAGTTTGACGCAAAGGCTGTGCATCAGCACGAAATGGCGGTCTACCACCACGCCCTGGACGGCCTGCGCGATATAAACAGTTTTGAACTTATTGGCGATGCGCCCGGTAAAGGCCCCGTTTTGGCGTTTAATCTGAAAGGCGCACATGCCCATGATGTGGCGCAAATATTGGATAAATACGGCATTGCAGTGCGGGCAGGCCAGCATTGCACCCAGCCTCTTATGACAAAGCTGGGTATACATTCCACTGCCCGGGCGAGCTTTGGGATTTACAATTCTTTGGACGAGGCAGAGCGCCTTGTTGAAGGGGTTAAAAAAGCAGTCACTTTTTTATCTTAAATATGATACTATATAGAGAATATGATGAATGACATGACAGATCGGCAAAGACAGGTAGAAGCTATGGCGAATGCGCAAATACCGGGCTTGCCCGCAGATGAGAAAGCCGCGACTGCGCCTGTCTCTGCCTCAGTCTCTGCGCCAGAGGTTGATGATCGCAATATTGTCGCCTCCACACAGCGCGACGTGATTGATCTATCCGGTGCACCCGTAGAGCCGCCAACCGAGCCAGAGATCGAACAGATTACGACAGATGTTATTGGACAGCTTAAATCTGTTTATGACCCTGAAATCCCCGTAGATATTTATGAGCTGGGCCTGATTTATAAGGTTGAGCTGGAAGATGACCGCACGCTTAAAGTCGATATGACGCTCACCGCGCCCGGTTGCCCTGTGGCGGGCGAAATGCCCGTCTGGGTGCAAGAGGCTTGCGAAGTCGTCGCGGGTGTTCGCCGCGTCGAGGTTGCCATGACCTTTGATCCGCCTTGGACACCTGACCGTATGTCCGAAGAAGCGAAATTAGAATTGAATATGCTATGACCACAACAACAACAACATCCACCCGTTCCCGCCGTCCACGCCCTAAGCTTGTCACGCTCACAGATGCAGCGGCGGCGCGCGTTCGTGAAATCTTATCTGAGCGCGGTAAGGGCTATCTGCGAGTCGGCGTTAAAAATGGCGGCTGTGCGGGTATGGAATATCTCATGGACTATGTCGAAGAGATCGAAAAATTTGACGAAGTCGTTGAAGACAAAGACGTACAAATCGTTGTCGATTCTAAGGCCGTACTCTTTCTGCTCGGCTCTGTTGTCGACTATGAAGTCGATGTGCTCTCATCTAAGTTCACCTTCAAGAACCCTAACCAGACGGATGCGTGCGGTTGCGGGGAAAGCGTCACGATCGTGCCGGTTCTAGAAGCCTCTCAATAATATATTTTTCGCAAGCCCTTCATATGTGCTAGTCTAAGCCAAATGAGGGTGTGTTATGATAAAACTATATAAGTTCGGGCCGCAATTCGGATTACGCGAAGCGGGGCCGTTTGCGCTAAAAACGATCACCTATATGCGGCTTGCCGGTATAGAGTTTTCAGAACATCTCCAGCCCGACCCGCGTAAAGCCCCGAAAAATAAAATCCCCTATATTGTCGATGAAGGCAAAGAAATTGGTGATTCCACATTTATCATCAAATATCTCAAGGATAAATTTGGCGACCCGCTGGCGGAAGGCTTATCCGCGGAGAAACTCGCGCAAGGCCACGCCCTTAAAGTCATGCTCGAAGAGCGCACATATTGGGCAGGCATGATCCATCCGCGCTGGGTTAAAACCGATCATCACCCGCTGATTGCCAAGACCTATTTTGGTAATATCCCCGGTATTGTTCGAATGCCGTTATTTCGCCTGATCGCGAAAACAGTTTCTAAGGGCGCAATGGGCCACGGTATAGCTCGACATACAGACGCCGAGATATATGAGCTCGGCCTTGATGATCTCAAAACTGTAGAGACCTTACTGGGGACTAAGAAATTTATGCTGGGCGCGAAACCTGCCGAAGTCGACGCGACCGTTTACGCCTTTTTGCATGGTATGCACGCAGAAATTTTCCCGACGCCTATCCAGTCCTATATTGCCAAGTCTAAATCTTTAAGTGCTTATCTGGCCCGTATGGATGAACGGGTTTTTTGGATAAGATAGCCGCATGACCCTTGATGAGTATAATCGCTTTTGCGTCACGTTGCCCCGTAGCGAACATGTCGTGCAATGGGGCGGGGCGGATGTCTGGAAAGTCGGCGGTAAGTTATTTGCTATGGCGCGAGAACAAGACGGGGTCTTTCAAGTCACATTTAAGGCCAGCGAGATCGGCTATGAGGTGATGCGTGATATGGAGGGCCTGCGCCCCGCGCCTTATCTGGCCTCGCGCGGGATGAAATGGATACAGCATTACGCCTCGCCCGGTCTTGACGACGGGGCATTGCGCGATCACATCACGGCTTCATATCATATGGCGGTCGCGCGCATGACCAAGAAGGCGCGAGCAGAGTTAGGGGTGTAAAATCCACGAATGGGCTTGCCTCTTGGCGAGAGGGGCGTAAGTTGGCCCTATGAAATTGATATTAAGTCCCCTTTCTCCCTTTGCTCGCAAGGTCATGATCCTCAACCGGTTGCAAGGACATGCACTTGAAGAAATTCCAGCCGAGAAAGACGGGATGAACGGATATAAAGCCGGGGACAGTCCCTTAGGTAAAATTCCGGCCCTAGAATGGAAACCCGGTCAATATTTATTCGATAGCCCCGTGATTTGTGAATATCTGGACCAGCGTTCTGAAAACCCGCTCTTGCCCGCTGACTTGCAATCGCGAACCCAGCAGCAGCTTTATCACGCCTTAGGGGACGGCTTGGCGGAGGCGGTGTATAATTACCGCTACGAAACGGTGCGCCCCGAGACTTTTCATTGGGACTTTATCATCACGCGTCACGAAACGGCGATCACAAATTCCGTGGATTATCTGGAAGGGATTGTCGATCAGCTCGGTACGCCTTGGACATTCGGGAATATCGCGATTATTTGCGCGCTGGATTATACCGGTTTTAGAGCCGGACATTTAAACTGGCAGGACAGAGCGCCCAAGCTGGCGAAATGGCATGACGGCTTTACTTCAAACACGCTTTATACAGACACATATGGATATGGCTCATGACCTTGCTTAGACGCCTTGGCTTAGGATTATTGGCTGTCATGGTGCTGCTTTTCGCCGTGATCTGGCTTTGGCCAGAAAAGGCCTACACGCCCTATGAAGTCTCAGATGAATATAGAGCCAGAATAGCGGCCTATAATTTACCCGATATGCCTGCGGGGTTTGTGTATAAGGATTTTGTCACGAATGATGGCACTAAGCTGCGATGGGGCGAGGGGGTGATAAACCCCGAGGCGAAAGCCACTGTGGTGATATTGCCGGGATATACGGGTTCGATTCGTATGTATGGTGATCATGTCGCTCAGCTCAGTGAGCGGGGCTATCATGTTGTGACATATGATATCCGCGGACAAGGTGGCTCTGATCGTCACCGCGTCGATCATCCAGAAAATCTTTATGTGAAGGACTTTTCTGTATATGCGCAAGATCTCGCGGAATTTATGGGCCATATTTGGGAAGACAGGCCGGGGCCGAAAATTATAATAGCTATCTCATTTGGCGGGGCGGTTTCCGTCAGAGCCAGCGGGGATTTCCCAGGCATAGCAGACGGTTTAATGCTCTTAGCCCCAGCCTATGTACCCAACACAACGCCTTACTCTATTGCGCAAATGAAGATGCTGAGCTCCATGGTGAAATTTTTTGGTAAGAGCAAACAGTTTGCGCCGGGTTTGGGGCCGTGGGTGCCAGATAGTGAAACATTAAGCGGAGTTTCTGATTGTGGCTCTCATCAAGAAAGGCTTTATTTGCGTGATGCTGTTTATACGAAATTCCCCGAAGAACGCGTCGGTTCACCGACAACAAATTGGATTATGGAAATCATTGAAAATGGCGAAATCGTACGTGCGCCCGATTACATCGGGAATATTGATATCCCCGTCACAACGATTGCCGCGCAAAAAGATACAATAGTGGACGGCGAAGTTGTTCAAGAGGTTTGCCGGACGGGTTTTCCAGATTGTAAACTCGTTATACCCGCAGGTAGCGGCCATTGTCTGACATTAGAAAATGACGATATATTATCGCAGATGTGGGATGAAACGGATGCTTTGCTGGCTCGTATTAACGGCTAGAAGGCGCGCCTGAATTTACTTTAATTGGGCCTTGAAAAAGGCGGGCATATTATCGCCAAAACCTTCACTGTGATTATCAGGCAGCCCCCCTCTGGAGCCACGGTTTGACCTTCTTGATTTTGAAGACTTTTTCTTGTCAGCAGTTTTTTGCGATCGCGAATTGTTTTCCTTGGATTTATTTTTCTTGGATTTATTTTCCTTGGATTTATTTTCCTTGGATTTACTTTTTTTGTCGTTACGTGGTTTTTTCGCTTTATCGCTCTTGGCTGTCTTGTGTTCAGTATCGTCTTTTTGACTTGGCTTAGCCTCATTGGTCTTATCACCGGTCTTATCAGCGGTCTTATCAGCTGTATCTGACTCTTTTTTCACCCGACCAGGAGGGGCCTTGCGCCGCGCGGTTGAGCGGCTTGTGATTTCTTTCTTGGCTTCTGACTTAACAGGCGCGTCTTGTGATGTTTCGCGCTCTGGCGCTCTTTCACTGCGCGCATTACGTCCATTGCGCCTTGAACGATCATGTCCGCGAGAGCCGCGTTTTTTATGGCGGTCTTTGCCTTTGCCTCTGCGCGGATTGTCTTTACTCGTTGGAAAATCTTCAAGGCCCGGAATTTCCAGTTCCTCAATCTCTTTGACCTTTATCAAATCCAATATCTGGTCGTAATATTTATTATCAAGTTTGGCGACAAACATGATCGCGTCGCCTTCGCGTCCAGCCCGACCTGTACGGCCAATTCTGTGGACATAATCTTCTGAATGTGTGGGCACGTCATAATTAAAGACGTGCGAGACTGACGGCACGTCCAATCCGCGGGCGGCCACGTCACTGGCGACAAGTAATTTTATATCCCCGTTCTTAAATCCTTCCAGCGTTTTCGTGCGCTCTGATTGCGGCAAGTCTCCGTGTATAGGCGCGGCTGAATGTCCGTGCACTTTAAGGGATTTGGCGACAATATCGACATCACGTTTACGATTACAAAAGACGATACCGTTTTGAACGGGCTCATTATCAATCATCCATCGCAGGGCCGTGCGTTTACGTTTGGCATCAGAACTGGGTAAGCGCACAATACGTTGGGTAACAGTTTCAGCCGTTGTCGACTGGCGCGCAACTTGAATAGTTGCGGGCTGGTGTAAGAACTGATCGACAAGGCGCTTGATCTCATCGGGCATAGTGGCCGAGAAAAACAGGACTTGGCGCGTAAAGGGGGTCAGTTTGAAGATACGTTCAATATCGGGAATAAAGCCCATATCCAACATGCGGTCCGCTTCGTCCACGACAAGGGTTTGCACGCCCGTCATCAGGATTTTTCCGCGTTCAAACTGATCAAGCAGACGACCCGGCGTGGCGATGAGAATATCGACGCCCTTCATAAGCTTTTTATCTTGCTCGGCAAAAGACACACCGCCGATTAAGAGCGTCATTTCTAGTTTGAGATATTTGCCGTAAAGCTCGACATTTTCCGCCACTTGGGCGGCCAATTCACGCGTGGGACAAATAATCAGACAGCGCGGCATACGCGCGCGCGCGCGGCCTTTCGTTAATTTATGCATTGTCGGTAATGTAAAAGCGCCGGTTTTACCTGTACCTGTCTGGGCAATGCCTAAGACATCTTTTTGTTGCAGTGCATGTGGAATCGCTTGGGCCTGAATAGGTGTAGGTGTCTCATAGCCTAAATCGTCTAAGGCTTTGATGATTTTGGGGTCTAGGCCCAGTTCTGCGAAAGTTACATTCACAGGGGAGTCAGCCGAAATTTCGTCAGTGTTTTTTGAGGTTGTCGGCATGGTCTTCCGGACTATTGGCCTGATCGTCTATTTTGTGACAGGCCTGTTATGCGCACCCCTTGTGCGTTATGCGCCGAAACATACCGATCACCCTTCAAAGGTCAAGGACGGAAAACTCTCAACAGTGCGGGATATAGGCCGTTTTGGTGACTTTTAAGCCCATATGAGGCAAAAAAACCACAGCTATGAATATAGCTGTGGTTATTCGTTAGATATATATGCGCGCTTAAGCGGCAGATTTTGCCGATTGGGCTTTCAAAATCTTATTGATTGTATCGGCTTTAAGGTCGTCGACACTGGCAGAAATACCCATGCTATTGGCAATTTTTACCACATCGACTTCCAGCATTTTCTGCAATGCTGATTTTGAATAGCTTTTATCAGAGGCCTTGCCACCATAAAGAAGCTCGCCAGATTTTGCCATATCCCGGAACATTTGCGGCGGGGTAAATTGCGCGCCGTGACGTTGGGCGAGCATATCCGCCGTGGCGACAAAGGCATCAAGGCCGATAGCGTCAATATAGGAAAGCGGTCCGCCCGTCCAAACCGGGAAACCCCAGCCAAATATTGCGCCCAGATCAGCAGACTGCGGATCGGGGACAACACCGTCAGCGTAACAATTCGCTGTGGGCACTAATTGCGCATACATTAATCGCTGTTTGACATCTTCAGCAGAAGGCTGCTCGTCGGCCAGAGGGTAATGATCTGTCATGCCTTTCCAGAGATCGAGACGTTTGCCGTCCTTATCATAATTGTAAAGGCCCGCCCCGAAACGACGGCCAGCACGTTTGAGTTTTGTTACCATAAGCTCGTAAAAGGCTTCTGTACCATTGGGGACATATTTATCGCCGAGCTCTTCTTTGGTCGAGGTGAGAACGTCCAGACCGAGTTTTAAGGTCGTATCGTCCTGAACCGCGAGCGGCCCGATAGGCAGGCCGAGATTAAGCGCGCAGTTCTCGATGAGTGGCATAGATACGCCTTCCATGATCATGCGTACCGCTTCGGCGATATAAGGCGGGAAGACCTGATTGGTAAAAAATCCGCGGACGTCTTTGACGACAATCGGGGTCTTGCGAATTTTCTTGTTATAATCAAAGGCAGCGGCCAGTGCTAAATCACCTGTGCCATCATGCGGTATTATCTCAAGCAATGGCATACGGTCCACAGGTGAGAAGAAATGCATACCGATAAATTGATCCGGGCGCTTTGAGTTTTTGGAGAGACCACCGATTGGCAGGGTGGAGGTGTTAGAACCGAAAACGACATTTTCACGAATGACGGCCTCTGTTTTCTTAATCACATCGGCTTTGACATCCGGGCGCTCAAATACGGCTTCAATGATAAGATCAACATCTTTGAGATCATCATAATTATCCGTAGGCTTGATACGGGCAAGGAAGGCATCTGCCTTTTCTTGGGTCATTTTTCCGCGCTTAACGCGTTTGTCCAGAATTTTCTGCGTGTAAGCTATGGCTTTTTGCGCGTCTTCCATCGTCCGGTCCAACACAACGACATCCATGCCGCCTTTCGCTGTAACATGGGTAATGCCTGATCCCATAAGGCCGGCACCTAGAACACCAACAGTTTGGATGTCTACCTTATCAATATTTTTAGGACGCCCAGCACCTTTTTCCGCGGCTTGCTTATTGACAAATAAGGTGCGGATCATGGCTTGTGAGCGCGGATCATTTTGCAAGCGTATGAAATATTTTACTTCAATGGCAAGAGCCGTATCCATCGGTATCATTGTGCCTTCATACAAGCAGGAGAAAATATATTGGACGGCCGGGAAATTACCCTTAGTCGTCTGCAAAGCCATGGCATTACCTGCCATGAAAATTTGCAAGGCTTTGGGATTGGTTGCACCTGCACCGCCGGGGACTTTAAAGCCTTTAACATCCCACGGAGCAAGGGTTTGGGGGTTATCCTTCACCCAGGCTTTGGCCGCTTCAATTGTTTTACCTGGTTCAACGACCTCATGGATCAGGCCTTGGGCTTTAGCCGTTTTCGGGTTGAGAGATTTGCCTTGCGCGCAAATCATCGCTGCGTTTTGAATACCGATTAAGCGCGGTGTGCGTTGCGTGCCGCCCGCACCCGGTAATAGTCCGACAAGCACTTCAGGTAGGCCGAGTTTAATCTTCGGATTATCCGCGACAACGCGGTAGTGACAGGCCAGAGCCAGTTCAAGACCTCCGCCAAGTGCCAAGCCTTCAAGAGCGGCTGCAACAGGTTTGGCCTTCTTGCCTTCTTTTGCGATTTGCTTGGCCGTGTGACCGCCTGTTTCCATGCGGCGCAAGGCGCGTGTTAGGACTGAGCCAAGCTCAAATCCGGCTTTGTCCATACCCGGCTTTTGCTTGTCTAACATGCGTAAATCTGCACCTGCTAGAAAGGCATTTTCCTTGCCTGAACAAATAACAAGACCTTTATAGTCATCATTGGAAATGAAGTCTTCTATGAATTTTGGAAATTCGCTCAGGAGAAGTTCGTCCCAGACATTCATAGATTGATCGGGAACATCGATCGTCATGAGGGCGATGCCGTCTTTATCGACATCAATTGTAAAAGATTTATAGCTCATAATTCTATCCGTATATGCTTATATGCGTGCTCGTAATTTGCGAGAGCAAATTAGACGCGTTCAATAATCGTTGCGATGCCCATGCCCCCGCCAATACAAAGCGTGACCAATGAGGTTTCTTTATTGCTGCGTTCCAGCTCATCTACCATTGTGCCCAAAATCATGGCACCTGTCGCGCCTAAGGGGTGGCCCATGGCGATTGCGCCGCCATTAATATTAATCTCGCTATGGTCGACATCCATGGCTTGCATGAAGCGAAGCACAACAGAGGCAAAGGCTTCATTTAGCTCGAAAATATCAATATCGGATTTTGTCATGCCCGCGCGTTTTAGAACTTTTTGGGCTGCGAATTCCGGGCCTGTTAGCATGATTGTCGGCTCTGAGCCGATGGAGGCCATAGCGCGAATGCGAGCGCGTGGCTTAATGCCCAGCTTTTCGCCGACGTCTTTATTGCCAAAAAGCAAAGCCGCCGAGCCGTCTACAATACCGGAAGAATTACCAGCATGGTGAATATGGTTGATTTTTTCGACCTCGGGATAACGCTGCTGGGCAACATTATCAAAGCCGAAATTTTCGCCCATCATTGCAAAAGAGGGGTTGAGAGAACCCAAGGTTTGCATATTTGTATTGGGGCGTATGGTTTCGTCCTTATCAAGGACGCTGACACCCATCACATCTTTGACGGCGACAATGGATTTATCAAACCGGCCTTCATCCCAAGCCTTTGTTGCGCGCTTGTGCGATTCTACCGCGTAAGCATCCGCGTCGTCGCGAGAGATCCCATATTTGGTGGCGATAAGATCGGCAGACACGCCTTGGGGTACGAAGTAATTATTAAATGTCACGGCTGGATCGGTCGCCATAGCTCCGCCATCTGAACCCATGGGCACGCGAGACATGCTTTCCACACCGCCGCCAATGGCCATATCGCACTCACCAGATATAACTTTGGCCGCTGCAATGTTGGCGGCTTCCAATCCAGAACCGCAAAAGCGGTTGACTTGAATGCCAGAGGTTGATTGCGGATAACCGGCCTGTAAAATTGCCGTGCGGGTAATAACAGCCCCTTGCTCACCGACGGGTGAGACACAGCCAAAGGCGACATCTTCAACTTCTTGGCCAGAAAGCCCATTTCTATCACGGATAGATTCAAGAACCTGAGTCGCAAGCGCAGTTGGCGTAATTTCGTGCAAGCTGCCATCCTTGCGGCCCTTGCCTCGCGGGGTTCTCACCGCATCATATATATAAGCGTCCGTCATGTCTGTTCCTTCCTTTAAGGCCAAACTCATTGCGAGTCTTCGGTATGGTGTTTAAGGCCTAGAATACTATAATTCGCGAGACTTTTTTTCACATTTCAGTGAAGTCATGTCAATTAACCCAATACGGGCTTGCAGAATAGAAATAAAAAACCCTATACCGTGTTATATAGAATGTTGTGCATATGCGCTTAATTGCATAGCTTGGCAAGGCTAAATAGCGCTATTAGCGAGAAAAAAGCATAAAAGGGGATGACCGAAAAGCCCGGCAAATCTAATATGAGCCAAATTCGGAGAGGAAATTGAGACTCATGGATACATCACCTTTATTTAAGCCCTTTTCACTTAAATCTCTAAACTTGCCCAATAGAATAGTTATGGCACCAATGACGCGCTCATTCTCGCCCGGTGGTGTGCCGGGGGATAATGTAGCGGATTATTATGCAAGGCGGGCTGGCGCTGATGTCGGTTTGATCTTAACGGAAGGTACGACAGTTGACCGTGACGGAGCATCATTTGATGCTAAAGTGCCGAATTTCCATGAAGCAAAGGCCTTAAAGGGGTGGGAGAAAGTCTGTAAAGATGTGCACAAGGCGGGCGGCAAGATCGGGCCGCAAATCTGGCATGTTGGCCTGACGCGCAAAGCTGGCACAGGGCCAAACCCCGAAGCGGATTCTGATAGTCCCTCCGGTATAACCGCTACGGGTAAATCTGTCATGCCGCCGCCAAGCTCTGAGGACGTTGCTGATATGGTGGCTGCCTTTGCCAAGGCGGCTAAAAGCGCGAAGGATATCGGTTTTGATATGATCGAACTTCACGGCGCGCATGGCTATTTGATTGACCAGTTTTTCTGGGAGGCCATGAATAAGCGCGATGACGAATATGGCGGTGGTCTGAAAGAGCGCACTCATTTTGCCACAGAGGTCGTCAAGGCGTGTCGCAAAGCGGTCGGTGAAGATATGCCAATCTGTCTAAGGTTTTCGCAATGGAAGCAACAAGACTATACGGCGCGACTGGCCCCGACGCCCGGCGAACTCGAAACTTTTACCGGATTGCTGGCAGATGCAGGGGTCGATATTTTCCACTGTTCGCAAAGACGCTTCTGGGAAAGTGAGTTTGAAGGGTCAGACTTAAATCTCGCCGGATGGGTTAAGAAGCTCTCGGGAAAGACGACAATCTCTGTCGGGTCAGTGGGTCTAAAGGGTGATTTTTTTGCAGCGCTTGCCGGGCAGGGCAGTGAAACGGCCTCGCTTGATGGGTTAATCGAGCGTATGGCGCGCGATGAATTTGATCTTATCGCCGTAGGACGGGTTTTATTGCAAGACCCGCTATGGGCGCAAAAGGTTAAACAGGGCCGTCTTGATGAGCTTAAGCCTTACGACGCCAAGGCCTTAGAAACCTTATATTAAGCATAATTTCCACTATATTTAGTTATTCACAAACAGAAAGCCGCAATATCTTGTCAAACTAGGCAAGTTTTATACTCTGGTGTTAGAGAATCAGGGACGTAAAATGAGCTTTGCCGATACAAGATGTATTAGACCTAATCCAAGTCTGGCTGGAATGTCCGGTGTGCGCGGAAATCCGCTTGATGTTTTTGAGCGTCTCTCAATAGCTGAGCATTATGACTTTGAGAGGGTCAATCCGACAGAGTTACATATGTGTATTCCCGGTCTCTGGTGTAATCATGATGTGTCACTCACATGGGATTTATCAGCGGAAATCATACAATTATTTCTCACCTTTGAAGGCCGGATACCGGGCGGGCGTTCAGATGATATTTGCCGTCTTATGTCTTTGCTCAATGAAAGGCTCTCTGCGGGTCATTTCGATTATTGGGAGAAGAATGCGGCGCTGGTTTACAGAAACTCTATGTCGCTGCGCGGCGGGGCCGAGCTTAAGACCGAGCAGGCGATGACGCTGCTCGCACATGCCATCGACGCGGCAGAGCGCGGATTTCCTGCCTGTCAGTATGTTGTCTGGGCGGGGAAATCCCCGGAAGAGGCCTTAACAACGGCGCTTATTGACCTTGCGGCGCAAAGCTAGGGCGGCGTGGATTATTTATGGCTAAGCGAACACATTTAATTGTCGGCGCGGGGCGCATGGGTGGTGCCCTGATATCCGGGTGGTTGGCAAATAAACTGCTTACGCCCTCAAAGCTTATTATCCTCGATCCGCATCCCGGCCCTCAAGCCCAAGTCGCGATTAAAAAAGGGGCGCTGCACCTCACATCACCAGACGCGCAGCTAAAAGATATAGAAACCGTTATATTGGCGATTAAGCCGCAAATGTTTGACACTCTTGGCGCGGGCTTGGCCCCTTTTATCGGTGAGAAGGCCTTAGTGATTTCTATTCTGGCTGGTACCTCTATGGAGCGTTTGCAAAACTGTTTTGACAAAGCGGCCATTATTCGCGCTATGCCCAATACACCAGCCGCAATCGGGCAAGGCATTACGGCTTATAGTTCGGGCAAAGACGTTACAAAGGCGCAAAAAAAGCAGGCAGAAAAACTGCTAGAAGCTGCGGGGCAGGTCTATGAGGTGGAAAACGAGCATATGATAGACATTGTGACTGCCGTTTCAGGCTCTGGACCGGCTTATGTATTCCACATGGTCGAGGCTTTAGAGGCGGCGGCGATTAAAGCCGGAATGCCAGAAGATATCGCTCCCGCCTTTGCCCGGCAGACCATTATTGGTTCTGGGGCTTTATTGGCTGATAGTCCGGAGAGTGCAACAGAGCTTCGCCGTGCGGTGACGTCACCTAATGGTACGACCCAAGCGGCACTGGATGTGCTCATGGATGCTAATGGATTGGCGGCTTTGATGCGCGAGACGGTTAAAGCGGCCCTCAAGCGCGCAAAGGAACTCGCTTAGCATTTGGCGATTGCAGCATTATGCTTACCTAAATGGGCAAGCGTAAAATCACTTTCAATCCCCCCATATCACTTTTATCTAGTCGTAATGTGCCGCCATGGTTTTGAAGAATATCACGCGATATAGACAATCCCAGACCCGTCCCTTTTATATTCTGGTTACGGGCCGTATCCAGGCGTTGAAAGGGGCGTAAGGCTTCGCTGTATTTGTCAGCCGGAATACCGGGGCCATTATCTTCAATATAAATCAGATGTGTGCTGGTGTCCTGCTCAATGGTGAGTAAGATTTTTGAGGCATATTTACAGGCATTATCAATGAGGTTGGTCATAGCGCGTTTAAAAAGGGTTGTTTTAAGGCGAATATCGTCAACATTTTCGCCTAAGATCAATTCCGGGTGTGGGTCTTGATACTCGTCGACAATATCTTGAAAATAATGTTCTACCTTAACGGATTTGAGCGGCTCATCCTCGACCCCTCGGACGAAATCAAGATAGCCATTTAGCATGTTTTCCATGTCCTTGAGGTCGCGCTTGGCTGCGAGTACATCTTCATCCTCAGTTTGCATTGCAAGATGAAGTTTCAGTCGGGTGAGCGGGGTGCGTAAGTCATGGCTTACACCCGCCAAGAATAATGTACGTTGATCAATATAGCGCCTGATGCGTTGGCGCATTTTTAAAAAAGATTGGCCCGCCAGCCTAACTTCGGATGCGCCCGAGGGACGGAAGTCGACAATATCCTGGCCTTTACCAAAGGCATCTGCTGCGGCGGCAAGTTCTGAAATTGGGCGGGCTTGATTACGCAGGAAAAACAGTGACACAAGTGTAAGCAAAATTGTGGCGGTGGTTAGCCAAAAGATAAATACAAATCCCGTGGGCGCGAAGATACGTTCGCGCGGGGCAATGAAACGTAAAACGCCTTCTTCGACAGCGACCCTAATATCAATATGATTAGGATAGCGCGTCGTATCAAACCAAAAAGGGGCTTCGAGGTTTTCGTCCAAGGCACGTCTTAATGTTCGGTCCAGATTAGAAAAGAAAGATGAGCGGCTTGTCGTCGGAAGCGAGTCCTCGATTTCCAAAGCAATTGAAAGCTCCATACTTGGCCGCATCATCTGATCCAAACTCTGTACATGTTCCAGATTGGGGTTTTGATGATAAAGCTCAATAGCTACAGAAATATCGGCGGCCATGCTTTGGGCGAGATTGGCCGTAACTGTCTGCCAATGGGCATTAAAGAAAATATAGGCCACGACCATTTGCATGACCATGATCGGCAAAATAATGATGAGGAGTGCGCGGCCAAACAGACTTTTGGGTAAATAATTATTCAACCGAAAATTTGTAAGGCGGGTTAGGTTTTTCTTGATATTTGGCCTAGAGGGCATCGGCCAACAATCTATAGCCCAGGCCGCGCACGGTCAGTAAAAAGGCGGGCTCAGAGGGCACGTCCTCGATTTTACGTCTGAGCCGTGTCATTTGCACATCGACGGCGCGTTCAGAGCTTGCATTGATCTTCTCGGATAAGGCGTGACGCGATACAGGTGTCCCCGCGCGCTTAGCCAACATGGTAAGCAAGGCTTCCTCACCGCTGGTGAGTTTTACGCGTTCGCCATTTTTACTTAAAACCAGACGTTCCAAGTCATATGTCCACGGGCCGAAATCTATTTTATTGTCACGCCCTGTAACGCCGATACGCCGTAAAAGTCCATCTATGCGTAAGACCAGCTCTTCGGGTTCAAAAGGTTTCGACAAATAATCATCGGCACCGACTTTAAGGCCCTCAATTCTATTTGGAGCTTCGCCTAAAGCCGTCAGCAAAATTATTGGAATATCTTCGCGCTCTCTTAAAGACCGGGTCAGACTCAACCCGTCCTCGCCCGGCATCATCACGTCCAGTATCAGCATGTCAAAGGCGAGACTTTCCATGAGTTGGCGGGCACTACTGGCATCGCTTGCCGTAGATATACGAAAGCCTGCTTTGCCAAGATAGCGTTTTAAAAGATTGCGAATGCGATCATCATCATCAATAATAAGCAGATGTATATCGCGTCGCTCAAGTATTTGGGATTCGGTACTCAAAAAATCTTGCCTTACTGCCCTAAATTGAGGTTGACTTGATAGGTTGATTTTAGAGAATGTCGGTCATTCGTCAATGCCACAAAAGAGTAAGGTAAAACCATGATAGAAAAAGCATATCATGACCGTGATGGTCATATTTGGATAGATGGTGAATTTGTTGATTGGCGAAAAGCCAATGTGCATGTTTTGACACATTCCTTACATTATGGGTCGGCAGTTTTTGAGGGCGATAGAGCTTATGAAGGCGAGATATTCCGCCTCTCTGATCATAGCCAGCGTCTGATTAATTCAGCCAATATTATGGGATTTGATATTAATTTTACGCGCGAACAAATTGATGATGCCTGTAAAGAAACATTGGCAAAATCCGGACTGGGCGATGCCTATATCCGCCCATTTGCGTGGCGAGGATCAGACATGATGGGGGTCGCCTCTAAAAACAACCGCATACATGTAGGTGTGGCTTGCTGGCATTGGGGCGCTTATTTTAGCGATAAAATGAAGGGTATCCGCATGATGATATCTGATTGGAAACGCCCTGCACCAGATACTATTCCGTCTAAGTCAAAAGGGGCAGGTCTTTATATGATTTGTACTTTATCAAAAGACGCAGCCATGGCCAAAGGCTATGATGATGCCCTTATGTATGACTATAAAGGACGCGTGGCCGAATGTACGGGGGCGCATGTTTTCTTTATTCGTGACGGTGAATTACACACGCCGACCAATGATATATTGCTTGACGGTATTACGCATGACACGGTTATTAAACTCGCGCAAAAACGCGGCTATAAAGTCTATAAGCGTGATATTTATCCTTCAGAACTCGCGCATTTTTCTGAATGTTTTGTTGTGGGGACGGCGGCCGAGGTGACGCCTGTGCGCGAAATCCAAGGTATTCACTATACGCCGGGCGAGATTTGCCAGACCCTTATGACAGATTATGAAGACTTGGTGCGCGGTAAGATCAGTTTGACTTAAAATTAATCTCTAAGGGCTGCACGAAAATATAAGGTTCCCGTATAGACCGATAAAGCGGCAGCTAACCAAAGGAAGAGAAGCCCGGCTTTGGCTGAAATATCCACAGATGGGGGTATATTCACACTTAGTGGCATCCAGGCTTTGGTCGAAACCCATACAATGAAAATGAAAATCGCGAGCATTTCGCAAGCTGTTTTCCATTTGGCCAAATTTGTCGGTGGCATAACGCGACCTATGAGGGCGGCATGTTCGCGCACGCCAGAGACAAGAATATCACGGAAGATTATGGCTATGGCCGGTATCATAAATAAAGGATGAGCTTTTACGACTATTGCCAAAGCGATCAGGCAGCCCGCTACGAGTAATTTATCTGCGATAGGGTCGATCATACGTCCGAAATCAGAGGTCACATTCCAGCGTCTGGCAAAATATCCATCAAGGAAATCTGTCAGCCCAGCCAGCAGGAATAAAATCAATATTACGGTCGGACGGCCCAGAACATGTGGGGCTTGTGTGTTAATTGCGATTATGCCCCACATAATCAAAGGTATGGTCGCTATACGGCTGAGCGTTAGAAAATTAGGCAGCCACCCCAAAGGGTGCGGGCTTGAGGGTGTATTAGATGTCATTGGCCACTTTGTTTTCATTATTTCGCAATAGGGAGATGCCGGTTATGACAGAGAGTATAGCCCCTATCCAAAGACAGACCTGCCCGATAGTCCAGATCAATGTGGAGGGATTATTAAATATCTCGACAATGTTTTCCTCTGTTGCCCGGAAACCATCATACCATGTGGTCAGCCAGGGCGAGGCGATCAAAATACAGACGGCCAACATGCAAACGGCATTTTTTAACGTCCCGAAACGCACATCCGGGAACCCTTTTTGGGAGAGTTCATAGCCTTTGGCGAAACCGATTATCACTTCACGCAGAACGATAATTGCAGCGGGAATAGCGAAATAGGCGCTCATAAACCCGTTTTTGTGAATGACATAGCTCAGTGCAAGAAGGGAGCCGATTACAAGCACAATATCGGCAATATCATCAAACCAGCCAAATTGTCGATGAACGGCATTTTCCGGCCCGCCAATCATATCGTCAAAAATATCTGTAATCGCAGCAATCGCAAAAAGCGCAGAGGCGATCAGGGCGATCTGGTTATCCGGCCAGCCGCCTTTGATTAGAATAATCATGATGAGCGGGGTCAGTAAGGCCCGCGTTAAGGTCAGACCATCGGCAAAGCTACCGCCAGCTCTTTGAATGTTTTCATTCTGTGAAGTATTCATGGATTGTTTTCGCAAGTTTTCGACTTACGCCTTCTGCCAATTCTAATTCCTCTATTGCTGCTTCTTTTACAGCTTTTGCCGAGCCAAAATGCATAAGCAAGGCTTTCTTTCGCCCCGGACCTACACCGGGAATAGCATCCAATGGACTCGATTTCATCTGTTTTTTACGGCGTGCCCTATGTTTACCTATCGCAAAGCGGTGCGCCTCGTCGCGCAGGCGTTGTAAATAATAAAGCGCTGGCGTGCGAGGTTCCAAGGTAAAGCTCGCCCGACCATTCATATGAAAGCTCTCGCGTCCGGCATTACGGTCTGGGCCTTTTGAGATAGCTATCAGGGTGACACGTTCAGATACACCTAAATCTGATAATGTATGGCTCACGGCCGAGAGCTGGCCCTTACCGCCATCAATCAGGATGAGATCTGGCCATGTCAGGCTGTCATCTTTAAGCAATCTAGAAAAGCGGCGTTTAAAAACCTCGCGCATCATGGCGTAATCATCACCGGGTTCGGTTTCAACATCTTTGATATTAAAGGTCCGGTATTCGCGTCTTATAAAACCATCAGGGCCTGCCACGATAAAAGCTCCCACCGCGTTAGTGCCCTGTATGTGACTATTATCATAAACCTCTATGCGTTCAGGCGGGGCCTCAAGGTCAAACACATCTTTGAGATTACCCAGCAGGCGTGTTTGCGAGGCTGTTTCCGCCATTTTGCGCGCCAAAGCTTCCTCGGCATTTTTAACCGCGCGCTCGACCAGCATTTTCTTTTCGCCGCGCTGAGGCGTTTGTATTGTAATGGCTCGGTCTGAGCGTTCTGATAAAGCCGTTTGTAAGAGCTCGCGACTGGGCAATGTCTCGCTAACGAAAATATTCTTTGGTATGGGTTTATTGAGATAGAACTGGGCGAGAAAGGCATCCAGTATAACGTCCGGTGTTTCGTCTTTGCCGCGCCGCGGGAAATGCGAGCTATTGCCCCAATTTTGTCCAGCCCTAAAGAAGAAGACCTGCACACATGTCTGCCCGCCTTGAGAGAAAATACCAATGACATCGCCTTCACTAAATGTCGTGGGGTTAGCCCCGTCATCACGTGCCGTGACTTTTGCAATCGCGCGCAGGCGGTCACGAATTTCGGCGGCTTTCTCGAAATTTAATCCATTAGATGCTGCGAGCATATCCTTTTGTAAGCGATGGCGCAGGGTTTCAGATTTGCCGCCTAAAAAATCCTCAGCATCGCCAATAAGCTGGGCGTAATCCTCAAGGCTAATCTCGCCCGTACAAGGGGCGGCGCAGCGTTTTATCTGGTGGAGCATGCACGGCCTTGTGCGGGCTTCATATATACTGTCTGAACAGGTTCGTAATTTAAAAGCCCGTTGTAAGGTATCCAAAGAATGATTTACCGCCCATGCACTGGCAAAGGGGCCGAAATATTTTCCATTTTTCTTACGCTTGCCGCGATGTTTTTTAATCTGCGGGGCGGGGTGGTCTTTTCTGACAAGGATATAGGGAAAGCTCTTATCGTCGCGTAGTAAAATATTATAGCGCGGTTTGAGCCGCTTTATCAGGCTGGCTTCCAATAAAAGCGCTTCTGTCTCGCTCTCTGTGACGACAAATTCCATATCCGTTGTCGCCCGGATCATACGCTGTATGCGCACTGTGTGGCGATCATATTTGGTATAGGCCTGCACACGTTTTTTCAGAGACTTGGCCTTGCCGACATAGAGCACGGCCTTGTGCTCATCAAACATGCGGTAAACTCCCGGCTTATGAGGCAGATTGGCAACAAAAGCGGCAATCAGCTCCGGGCCGTAAGCCGGTGCGTCTTTTGCAGTTTCAGCTTTGTCGGATATAGACTCGCTCTCGGACATATATCCAAGTTAGGGGATTTTACGTGCGAGGCAAGTCGGCTATGACGGGTTTCGCCGTTTTATAACCTCGATACCTGCGACTTCAGCTTTGAGCAGGGCTTGCGGTTTTGAAATCCGTACAGCACAAGCTAAGACACGTTTGTCCTCGCCTAAGGCCCAATCAGCAATGCGGGCTGCCAAGGTCTCTACGAGTTGAACATGGGTTTCGAGGGCAATTTCTTCCGCCCTCTGAGCGACAATACCGTAATCAAGCGTTTCGTTAAGACGGTCATCTTTCGGGCTTGGCATATCCCCCATATCCAGCTCTATGTCGATAATGACAGGTTGGGTGTTTTCATATTCATGCGGGTGCACCCCAATAGAGGCTTGTACTTGTAAGCCCCGCACAAAAATGCGTTGGGTCAAGGTGTTTTGCCGATCTGCCTTATTGCCGCGCAGCATTGTCATGATGGATTTCGCGTTCATGTGAGGCTACTCTTCTTCGTTGATATAATCATGATCGCTAGGCGCGTTATCATATAGGCCCAATGTCAGATCAGCCGTGTCCCAATTTAAGTGTTGCCCGCCGTCCACGGCAATCATTTGTCCGGTCACGGCATGGGCCTGTAATAAATATTGGACACTGTGAAAAATAGCGGAGGGCGGAGAGCCGTTTTCGAGTAGGGTAAGAGCGGCTTCTGATGCAAATTCCTCATCTGACTGTTCCGTATTTTTGAGTGTCGGTCCGGGCCCGATACCATTTACCCGTATATTGGGTGCAAGAGATTGGGCGAGTGTTTTTGTAGCCCAATATAGTCCGGCTTTTGACAAAGAATATGTAAAATATAAGGGATTAGGTTTTAACACTCTTTGATCAATAATATTAATAATACAGCCGGAGCGCTCTTGCGTGCCAAAATTCATATTATCTTGCGTGCTAAAGGATTGGGCGAGTTTCAACGGGGCATGTAAATTGACATCCATATGGTGATCATAAAGCGCGCGCGTGAAATCTTCGCTATCATCAGGATGAAAAGTCGAGGCATTATTTATCAAGGCGTTTAGCCCACCCCCCAGTGCCTCACTGGCTCGTGCCACAAGACTATCTACATCCTCTGGAACACAGAGATTGGCCTGAACGCTCACCGCTTTTCCGCCAGCCTTAATTATTTCGCTTACTAAGTTATCGGCTTTGTCTTTTGAGCGGTTATAATGCACGGCAATCGTCCAGCCTTGGGCGGCGAGGCCTTTGGCAATATGTGCGCCTATGCGTTCAGCCGCACCTGTTATTAAAACTGTTTTCATATCTGATGTCATGAGGGCGGCGTCTTGCGGCGTTTTACGCGGGCTTTCTCACCCACAGAAGATCTGCGAACCTCAACGCAAGACAGGCCAGGGAGCTTGTCTTCTAGGCGATCAAAAATCCATTTTGCGATTTGTTCTAATGCGGGCTGCTCCAAGCCTTCAATCTCGTTAAGCACGCTATGGTCTAAGGGCCGTATAACTTCTTTGATGATGGCTCCGATTTTCCACAGATCGCGTATCCAGCCTTTATCTTCTTGGGCGCTTCCTTGCAGGGTTACGGTTCCGGCAAATGAGTGGCCATGGATTTTTTTGAAAAGATCATTGGCATCAGCATGGCCGAAATAATGAGCGGCTTCGAACTGGAAATCTTTTTCAATTTCAAAAATAAGCTCAGAGGGTGTTGTGGAGGACGGCATAAAACATGCCCTCTAAATCACGCGACTGACAACAGCCGCAAGATAGAAAATATATCCCACCAGCAGCATTAGCCCGGTTTTTTTGCCAATAGGCTGGCGACGCATCACAAAAATCATCAGGACAATACTGGCCAAAAGCATGACCCAGATATCAAAGACAAAAAGTTTGCGCTCAATTATAACGGGGCCAGCCAAGGCTGACGCGCCCATAACGGCAAAAATATTAAAGACATTGGAACCCAAGACATTGCCAATAGCGACTTCTGAATGACCGCGATAAGCTGCGACAAGCACGGTCGCGACTTCGGGTAAGGATGTACCGATAGCGACAATGGTTAGACCGATGATAGTCTCGCTAATATTCATGGCTTCGGCAATGATAACGGAATTATCGACAATCAATTTACCGCCAAGACCCAGACCGACGATCCCGATTAAAACAAATAAGGCGCTCAGATAAATAGAGCGCGGCAGGCCGTCTTTACCTTCGTCAATTTCAGTCATTTCTGCGAGAATAGGGTCATCAGCCCCGCTTCTTGCCAAGCGGAACATCCAGATCAGATAAATCAAAATACCAGAAAACAGTATGCCGCCTTGCCACATTCCCATGGGGTTGCCCATAAAGGCCAGAACAATGAAAATCAGTGTGGCGCTTATACAGACCAATGTATTTCTACCCACGCCGGGCATATTTGTCGGTATGGCCATGATTAAGGCCGGCGCACCAAGGGCAAGCAGGACATTGGCAATATTAGAGCCGATGACATTACCTGCGGTGAGTTCGCTGGCACCTTGCAGGACAGCTTGAACCCCGACCACAAGTTCAGGCGCAGATGTACCAAAGGCGACGATGGTGAGGCCGACAATCAGGGCAGGTACGCCCCAATGGCGCGCCAGAGCCGCAGCCCCGCGTACGAGCAAGTCCCCAGCCCAGACCAGTAAAATAATACCGGCGAGTAGTAAGAGAAATGGCAAAAACAGCGTCATAAAAAGTCCAGTTGAGCCCCGAAATATTTCACCGGATCAGTTCCGGTCATGGGCCCCGCTTTTAAAGGAGACCTAGTCGAAGCGTTTAAATTCGATGAAGTTTAACCCGCCAAAGATTAAGGCTGTGACAACAAAGGCAAATAAAGCGGGATTAACACCAATTCCGAAAACATTGATCCCACCGGATAGTATAAGGTTAAACATGATTTCCTCTTAATCTAAACGAGTCTGACATTACAGATTAGCGCTCTATAACGATATTATTTAAAAAGGCCAATAGTCTTGCCACCTTATAAGAGAGTTTATATGCATAGATTTGGAATTGGTGTAAGATATGGGTCAAAATCATAGCTTATGCAGGCTATCAGTGTGAAAAAGGAGACAACATGTTTGGATTAATACCATTTGTAAAAAAAGCAGGCCGCGGGCTTGGTGCGATGATCAAAGGCCGTAAGGGCAAAGAAGTGCTTGAGAAAGAGGTCAAGGATTTGGGCCTTGATACAAGCGGGGTCGAAATTAACGTAGATGATGACGGCGGGGTTAGCCTTATTGGTGAGGCGGTTTCTCAGGAAATGAAAGAGAAAATTATTCTGGCCGTAGGTAATGTCGAAGGCGTTGGCGGTGTCCAAGATCAAGCGACTTCGCGGGCCGGCGGGCGCGAATCACAATTCCATACGGTTAAAAGCGGGGACACATTATCCGCTATCTCCAAAACCTATTACGGAACTTGGCGGCTATATCCTGAGATTTTTGAAGCCAATAAGCCTATGTTGACCCATCCAGATAAAATCTATCCAGGCCAAGTCTTACGTATTCCCGCGATTGCTACAGCCACGTCTTAGGCGGCGGTTATAGTTTAAGGAAAACGGGCGGAGAATAAAGACAGAGCGGCGGGGCTTTCAAGAGAGATAGAAAGACCCGGTCCGCCCTGCTGCGTGTTCTGTGAGGCGCTAAGTGCGCCATCCCCGGGGGGGGTGGGGAACGTCACAGATGGGACGCACGCTCTTTCCTTATACAGATATGTGTTGAACGCTGGCTGAACACCACGCTCATATTTCGCTCATATTCGTGACGATTTGGACAGGGTTTTAGCCTGTGTTCATCTTCGCAGTGTTTGGGGATTGATTCTCTGAGGCGCGCTAAGGATCGACCCAAAGTGGGTGTTTAATCATAACCGACTTAAACAAATCGCTCTCTAAATGATAGTGCAACCAGTCCCGAACATGCGGGTAGGGCGCGCTCTCCCACCACTCTCGGTCTGTATTGGCAAATTGGCGAATAAAGGGGAAAATCGCTATATCCGCGATTGATTGCTTGTTGCCCAGCAAGAAACGCGGGGCGCTCTGCCCGCTATCCGATAAATTTTCTTCCAGTGTGGCGAGAAATTTCTCGGCCTGTTTGCGGTGGTCCAGGTCAATATCACCCCGCTTGGCATCGTCCTTATAGCGGCTGGCATATTTGTAACGATCCAAATGATGTTTAAACGGCCCGTCATTTTCCGCTATCAGGGCGTTTGCTTTGTCTCTGTCACATTTCAACCAATCATGTGGGTCGTTGTTTTCCAGCGCCCATGCCATCACATCCAGACTTTCCTCTATCACACGGCCGTCGTCTAACACCACAACGGGCACGGTGGCTTTGGGCGAGGCTTTGAGCATTGAGGCGGGTTTATCGCGCAATAGGATTTCGCGGTGTTCTATCTCCAGACCGCTGACTTTTAACGCCATACGTCCGCGCATGGCATAGGGGCAACGCCGAAAGGAGTAGAGTACCGCGCTCATGAGGCGCGGGCTTTATCATCACTACGGCCTATATGGGTCTGTCCGCGAGATTTGGCCAACTCAATTTGCTTTTGACGTTCCTCAAAGCGGGCTTTTTGCTGGGCGTCCATCGTGTCATGGCATTTCGGGCATGACACACCTTTGATATATTGCGGTGATAATTTATCCTCTTGGGTAATTGGATAACGACAGGCAAAACATTGGTCATATTTTCCTTGCTCAAGCCCGTGCGTGACGGCCACGCGTTGATCAAAGACAAAACAATCACCTTCCCAGAGGCTGTCATTCTCGTCTTGGGTTTCGAGATATTTCAATATCCCGCCCTTCAGGTGAAAGACATTTTCAAAGCCTTGGGTTTTCATAAAGGAGCTGGCTTTTTCGCATCTTATACCGCCCGTGCAAAACATGGCGACTTTGCTATCTGGTGTAATTTGCGGGTTTTTCTTAAGCCAGTCTGGAAACTCCCGAAAGGTTTGCGTGTCAGGATTAATCGCGCCTTTAAATGTGCCGATCTCTACTTCGTAATCATTGCGCGTATCAATTAAAACAACATCAGGATCAGATATAAGATCGTTCCAATTATCAGGGTCCACATATGTCCCCACAATTTCATTAGGGTCCACACCTGCTACGCCCATCGTCACGATCTCTTTTTTAAGACGGACTTTCATACGGTAAAATGGCATGTCTGTCGCTCGACTGACCTTATGTTCCAATGCGTTTAGTCGCGGGTCAGCGCGTAAATAGTCCAGCAGTTCAGACACAGACTGATCTGTGCCAGCGATCGTGCCGTTAATGCCTTCATAGGCCAGTAAGATCGTGCCCTTAATACCCAGCAAATCGCACATATCCTGCAAAGGGGTTTTAAGGGAGGTGTAATCTGTCAGCCGGACAAAATGATATAATGCCGCAACGCAATAGGACATAATCCGCTCATACTTTTTTTAGGGCCCTTTGAATTAAAGGCCCAATTCAGCGCGGTTTATACACTATTTTCTGGATTGGGCAGGGGTTTTATCAAATTTTTATATCTGTCGAAATTTTCGATAAATCCAATGAGGTTTTCCGGTAAGCCTTGATCACGCATAAAACCGGTCATGGCTTTGCTGATGATCTCGGGGCTGTCACATGTCGAGGCCAGAGTTTTGAGATCGCGCATACCGCTACCCGAGAGTAATTCCTTTTCCAAATTTTTCATGGAACTGCTTAAGGAAAGTAATTGAAACGGTCCCGGCTTGCGGCCCTCAGCCCAGCTTTCCGCTGCGCGTACAAGTGTTTTCATAGAGGTTTTCGTGCGGCTTTCAATTTGTCCTATGGCTTTATCGGCGCGTGCACTGATCCATTCACTCGTGCAGACTTTGGCCGGATCGGGCGCCGTGGCACAGGCTTGCAAGGCAAAAACAGCTAAAGCGAGGCTTGCATTTCGAAAGGCGTGTGGAAAAATCGACATAACTGGCTCCGTTTATCTTCAGACCTTATCGGGATAAGCTGCTCTTGCGGAAACGGCAAATTAAAAAAACATGCGTACGGGGTGTTTTTACATTCCCTTGCAAGGCCTCACAGGCGCAATTGTTTTTGACAGAGGGCTTGAGGGCGCTAAAAGATTATATGTCAAAAACAAAACCGCTTAATCCGATTAAGTTTTTCGTGGAGGACGGTGCCGATTTTCGCATGCGTCCAGCCCCGCATCGTCGTCAATGGATGGACGAAACGCCGGATAAATATGCCTATAGATGTTTGCCGCTCGCTATTGCCAATGCCTATGGCTGGGAAATTCTATGCACAGAGCATTTTGAAGCCAAGTGGAACGGTGGGGGGCGCAATGAGGATATTATATTTGCGACAAAAGATGGTAAAATTCCCCGACACGCGACCAGCCATTTCGGAAGCGGTATACTCACTTTTCACGTTTCCGCTTTGATACAAACGCCCCCGGGATATGATCTCTGGGTGTGCGGACCTGCCAATGAGTTAAAACCTTATATTCAGCCGCTCAACGCGGTCGTTGAAACGGATTGGTCGCCATATACATTTACAATGAATTGGAAGTTTACTGTGCCTGACAGGGTAGTGTCCTTTAAAGCCGACGAGCCTATAGCCACGATCTTTCCGATTAAACGCGGCGAGATTGAAACCTTTGAACCTGTATTGTGCTCTCCTGATGAAGACCCCGCACTATGGCAGGAGTTTTTAGCATGGCGTGACTCCCGAAATAATTTCAATGCCGATCTCAAAAAGTCGGGTAGCGATGCCCAAGCTATGAAATGGCAAAAGGATTATATGGCGGGCCCTGAGGAAGACCTCGTCCCGCCCCACCGCACGAAAATACGCTTAAAGGACTTTAAGGGTAAGTCCTAGTCTAGAGACTTACAGAGCTTTCGCGATCCATGTCCCGCCTACGCCAAAGACATTGGGAAGATCAAGATAGTCCTGATAGGTGTTTTCTCTCACTCCGCCTGTGGGCATGAATTTGATATGGGGCATAGGGGCTGACCAGGCTTTTAAGGCTTTTATGCCTCCATTCACCTCAGCAGGGAAAAACTTCAGATATTTAAAGCCTTCCTCATATAGGTTTTGGGCCTCGCTCGGTGTTGCGATTGCTGGAAAGACAGGAATGGTCGCTTTTTTGAGCGCTTTGATCAGGGCGGGGCTGGTGGCGGGAGTAACGAGAAAATCTGCACCGGCTTCTATGGAAGCGGTCACATCATCTTCCGTTAGAACTGTCCCCATGCCTATCAGCAAGTCGGGACAAGCGGCCTTCATGGCCTTCATGGCTTCTAAAGCGCCGTCAATACGCAAGGTGGTTTCGACAACCTTATAACCTTTGTCTAAGAGCTTGTGGCCGACCTCAACGGCCTGGGCGGGGTCTCCCAAGGTTAAAACCGGGACAACCGGATTTTCTGCAAGGGCTTTAAATGTCGCTTTGTATAAATTTTCAGTCATTATATTTATCCATAAAGAGTGCTGCAGCGCCGATGAGCGGAGCTTTGGGGTTGGTCATTAATTGAATAGGGATATCCCTGATATATTCTGTGCGCGGGCCGCGGTTTAAATACCTGGCTAAGGCTTGGGGTGTTTTGAAAAAATCAATCATGCGTTCGCTGACACCGCCTGCCAGAACAATGCCGCCGCGCGCCCCGCCGCTAAGGGCTAAGTCACCAATAGCCCCCATAGTTGCCGCAGCGCGCACGTCACAAATTTCCTGACAAAGCGCGTCGCCTTGTTGGGCCTTTTGCATGATCTGGGCCGGCGTTAGGGGGGTGAATGTTTCTGCGCGTCTTTCGCATATGGCTTTATGAACAGGCTCTAATCCCGAGCCTGAGGCGACTAATTCTAAGGAGACAAAGTCATGCTCTTTTTGCAGGATTTTTAGAATTTGGACTTCGATTTCATTTTGCGGGGCATAGGCCACATGCCCGCCCTCTGTTGTAAGGATTTTATAATGCCCGTCTATCGGCAGGACATAACCCACACCAAAGCCGGTTCCGGGGCCAGCGACAAGGACGGGGGCAGAGCTATCGGTCGTCGTCTTATTACCAGCGTAAACGCTTTCAAAATCTTGGTCATCCATTTCAGGCACGGAACGCGCCATTGCGGCAAAATCATTAAACAAGCAGGCTTGCTGAACACCCGATATTTCACACATTTCGTCTTCGGAAATATCCCAATCCCGATTTGTCAGCCTGACATGCCCGTTTTTAATCGGGCCTGCAACGGCAAGACTAATAGAGGTTGGGACGGCCTTGATCGTATCAATATAGCTTTGCAGAGCGGATTTTAGCGTGGGAAAATTATCGCCGGGGCGTTTGAGGAAATCTTCAATAATGATACGTCCCGAAGTGTCCCGACGGGCCATGCCAAAGCGGGCATTTGTCCCGCCAATATCCCCGACGAGAAGCGTGCTCATGATTGCGGGTTCCAGCTAGATCCGCCCGTCTCGGCAGATGTGCAAGCAGACCTAAAGCCTGCAAATAAATCACGCCCCCCGCCTAAGACATGTTTATTAGGCGTAAAACGTGCTGGTTTTCTGGCGGCAAAAATATCAGCCTCTATATCAATAAGAAGCTCGCCTGTTTTCGCATTTAGCGTGAGCATGTCGCCGTCTTGAACGCGTGCGAGCGGCCCGCCTAAAATAGCTTCTGGCCCGACATGAATAGCGGCCGGGACTTTCCCTGAAGCCCCTGACATACGACCATCTGTTACGAGGGCAACCTTATATCCTTGGTCTTGCATGACGCCCAAAGGCGGGGTGAGTTTATGCAGTTCGGGCATGCCGTTTGCTTGCGGGCCTTGAAAGCGAATAACGACAATCATGTCTGATTTCATATCACCAGCATTAAAGGCGGCCAGCATGGCGTCCTGACTGTCAAAGACGCGGGCAGGGGCCTTCACATGCCAGTGTTCTTCCTTAACGGCAGAAACCTTTATAACCCCGCGACCCAGCGGGCCTGATAAAAGCTGCAAGCCACCATCAGGCCTAAACGGGCTTGAGGCAGGGCGTAAAATGTCCTTATCGCCGCTCTCTTTCGGGGCGTCCCGCCAGTCAATCGGGCCTTTATCTTTTAGAAAAGGCTCTTGGGTGTAATCATATAAATCACCGCCCATAACCGTCTTCACATCAGCATGCATAAACCCGTTATCGAGTAATTCGCGCATCAGATAGCCCATCCCGCCTGCGGCATGAAAATGGTTCACATCAGCCGAGCCATTTGGATAAATGCGCGTAAGCGAGGGCGTGACTTTGGAAAGTTCGGAAAAGTCGTCCCAATCCACAATAATACCCGCAGCTTTGGCAATGGCGGGTATGTGAATAGTATGATTGGTTGACCCTCCTGTTGTCATCAAGCCTATCACGGCATTGACAATAGATTTCTCGTCAATGATGTCAGCAATGGGTAAGTAGTTATCACCGAGGGCTGTTATATCTACCGCACGCCGCGTCGCCGATACAGTGAGGGCTTTGCGCAGCTCTGTGCCCGGATTTATAAAGGCCGCGCCCGGTAAGTGCAGTCCCATGACTTCCATGAGCATTTGATTGGAGTTCGCTGTGCCGTAAAATGTGCATGTACCCGGGCTATGATAGCTTTCGCTTTCAGCTTTTAGTAGAGCGTCGCGACCTATCTTGCCTTGAGCGAATAATTGCCGGATGCGTATTTTTTCTTTATTGGGCAAGCCAGAGGGCATGGGGCCAGCGGGTACGAAAATAGCGGGTATATGTCCAAAACTTAGCGCGCCGATTAACAGGCCCGGTACGATTTTATCGCAAACCCCGAGAAAGAGCGCGGCGTCAAATGTTTCGTGAGAAAGCGCAATTGCCGTCGACATGGCAATCACATCGCGGGAGAATAAAGACAGCTCCATGCCTTCGCGGCCTTGGGTCACCCCGTCACACATGGCGGGTACGCCACCGGCCATTTGCGCCGTAGCGCCCGCCTCTCTGGCGGCTTGGCGGATAATTTCAGGATAGGCCTCATAAGGCTGATGGGCCGAGAGAATATCATTATAGGCCGAAACAATACCAATATTGGCCCATGAAGCCCCTAATAGCGCTTGCTTATCTTTTAAGATACAGCCTGCCGCGGCATGGGCTTGATTGCCAGCGCTAAGGTTTTTACGTGACGGACCGTCCATGCGCCGTGATTTTACTTCGTCCAGATAAGCCTGACGGCTTTCTTTCGATCTGGCGATTATCCGGTCTGTGACGGCTTTCACTGTGGCGTTTAACTTGGTCATGCGGCCGTCCAATAAATGTCTAAATTACCAAGCCCCAAAAAAGCCCTGATCGGCATGTCATGTATATCGCCGGATTTTTGAGCCGCTTCCAATGTCGCTTTCTTTTGCGCGCCTTTTAGGGCCAAAATCACACTCTGTGCGCTGGCAATGGCCGGGGCAGATAAGCTCATACGTTGGGTGTGCTCACCCGTGACCGCAGATTTTTTTGCGGTGATTGCGGCGATTTTCTCCGGGCAATTCATCGCGTGATCAAGGCCTTCTGCCTGCGGGAATAATGAGGCCGTATGTCCGTCATTACCCATGCCCAACACCACAACATCAAAGGGATAAGCCAAGGCGTTATAACGCGATATGACTGTCTCCAAAGCAAGCGGGGGGGAGCTATGGGAGGTTTTCATACCGGTAAAATTGGCAAGCCCGGCAGGGCCTTGTTTTAATGTTTTATGGATGAGGCGGGCATTAGAAGCCGGATGATCAGGCTCCACCCAGCGTTCGTCAACAAGGGCAATGTCTATATTAGCCCAATCCAGATCTTCCTTTTGCAAGCGTGCATAAATCGGAGCTGGGGTCGAGCCGCCCGAAACCAGCAGGCTGGCCCGTTTGCGGCGCTCAAGCGAAGCCGCCAGACGGTTTGCTATATCTGCCGTTATGCGCTCGGCCCAATCTTCAACTGTTGCGCAGATAATCATGTCTCAGAGCCGTCCCACCATTCATGCCCGTCACGGTCAATCATCATGGCCGCTTGAGCGGGGCCGTCAGTTCCGGGAGGATAAGTTTCGAGAGGGTGGTCAGTTTTGGCCCATATTTCTAATAAATCATCCACCCATTCCCACGCCGCTTCCACTTCGTCGCCGCGCATAAACAAGGAGAGATTACCGCGAATAATATCCATTAAGAGGCGCTCATAAGCATCAGGGTAGCGCACTGCGAAATTATCGGCATAGGACAAATTAAGCGGCAGGGATTTCAAGCGCATACCGCCCGGACCGGGTTCCTTGATTTGCATGTAAAGTTTCATGCCCTCATCGGGCTGTAAGCGGATCACCAGACGATTTGGTGCGCGGTCTGCGTTCTCAAAGAGGCGGTGAGGTGTAGGCTTGAACTGGACGACAATTTCGGATCGCCGACTGACCATTCTTTTACCTGTACGGAGGTAAAATGGCACACCCGACCAGCGCCAATTTTCAATTTCGACTTTTAAGGCAACATAGGTTTCTGTTTGACTGCTCTGTTCTGTCAGGGTTTCCAGATAGCTTTTAACCGGCTCGCCGCCCACAAGTCCGGCTTGGTATTGTCCGCGCACGGTTTTATCTTCAATAGTTTCGGACGTATATTTCATCAAGGCCTTAAGGACTTTGATTTTCTCGGTTCTAACACTGTCCGCATCAAGGGCGTTGGGCGGCTCCATGGCCGTCAGGCAGAGCAGCTGTAAGAGGTGGTTTTGCACCATGTCTCGCACCGCTCCCGAACGGTCATAATAATCAGCTCGCCCTTCAAGTCCGACATCCTCGGCCACTGTTATCTGGACATGGTCAATCGCGCTACGTGACCAGATAGGTTCAAACATCGTGTTGGCAAAGCGTAAAACAAGGAGGTTCTGCACGGTTTCTTTGCCGAGATAATGATCAATCCGGTAAACGCTTTTTTCTGGGAAAACCTCGCCCACACCTCGGTTAATGGCTTGGGCGGATGCGAGATCAGTGCCTATGGGTTTTTCTAAAACCAGACGCGCGCAATCTGTGTTAAGGTCATTGGCTTTTAAGGCCTTACAAATATCGACGTAAATAAGCGGCGTTGTCGCGAGGTAAAAAACAAGCGGGCGGTCCGTGTTTGGGAGTTTGGCTTTTACGCTGTCCCAATCGGCTTTGGGGTCCGTTGCGTCCATAGACATATAGGACAAATGCTGGGAGAAGTTTTTCCACTTATCCGCATCCCATATCTTCGTGGCGTTCTTGCAGGCTTTCTTGGCGAAATCCTTGAAGGCCTCAACGGTCATATCAGAACGCGCTAAGGCTAAAATCTGGCAGCTATCATGTATTTGACCATCCAGATAACGGTGAAAAAGGGCTGGCAATAGCTTGCGTTTTGCAAGATCGCCATTGCCACCGATAATGACGATGTCAAAGGGGTCTACCGGGATAAATTCAGCCACTTAAGAGCCTCCTAGCCAAATGCATCATAATGATGCGTCAGTGCGATCGTCACTTGCTTTGAGAGCTGTGAAGCGCGTTCCAGAGGCTTTATAATGGTTTCCGCCAAATGCGGAAAGCCCTCATTCGAGCTTGGCAGATTATCTGCAACTTCCGTTAAGCTGTCTATCCAGTCCATTTTATTGCCGCGTTCGGGATATTGCGCCTTGAGGTCTGCAATGATGCGTTCCACATCATTTTCCTGTAAGCGTTGCAATATATCGACATTACTGCTGCCTTCTATGACGAATTGGGGCAGTTGAGCGGCAAGGATTTGCATTTTCATCAACACGGCAATACGCAGCGCGCTTAGAATACGCAAGGCAGAATTATCTGGGGCGGGGGCTTGAGTGAAAGCTCTGTCAAATTGCAATTTATCCAGACCCAATATGTTGGAGAGGGATTCGATATGATTGCGTTGGGTGTTTTGCATTAAGGCATTCACAATGATGTGGCTTGGCGCTATGAGCCAAGGTTCTTGGCCTGATAAGGCCCGCCCTAACCAGAAATCAGGGTCAAAGAGGCGGCTATAAGCGGTGAGTATGGATTTATCTGCGCGTTTCATCGCCAAGAGCGCTAAATCCATGACGCGTTTGAAACGATCAGATTCGGCATATAGTTTCGTAAATCCGTCCGGGTCGATATGGGCGGCCCGCCCAAATCCGAAATAAATATTCGCGCTGATAGAATATTGCTGCAAAATGGCATTATGCGGAATGGCTCTGATAGAGCGCGGGTCCATCACACTCGCACCTGTGCCGGGGCGCTTTACCGCCCTTGACCCCGTCTTGATCAAGAGGTTTTGTGAAAACGGGCCTAAGATATTCGTGTAATCAGGCGAGGCGTAAAGGCGCTCTTGTTCGAAACTCAGCGTCTGGAATATATCCCATGAAAAGTCGCGGTTTTGGTAGAAAATATCCTCATGCGCCGTCTCATGTGAGCGGTAGCGTGAGGTTATCATGGACAGGAGGCTCGCTTGACTTAAAGTGTCCGTCTGGAACCATAAAAATCCGTCACCCCCCTGAAAAGACGTTTCATGGCAAAATTCAATCCCGCGCTTTTCAAATGTTTGCATGGCCCAAGGGCTCATAACATATGACAACCGGTCATCGAGCGTGCCCGGATGCCCGCCGCGCCCCATGGATTCTCCGTGCGTATTAAAAATGACGGCCTTTACGTCTTTTAACCCGTGGTCTTTCATCACGCTGGCGAGATGGGATTGTGCGCGCTCTATTGACAGAGTGGCGGGTACTTGCCCCATAAACCGGCCGGCATCGGAAAATCCGGTTTGCACCGCAAAGACTTTGCGTTTTTGTACATAGTCTCGATAGCTTTTATAGGACAGCATTTTGCTCAGTGTGCGTCCGGCATTATTTAACGCGCTGCCCGTTTCAAACAAAGGCGAAATATCAATGTCGTTTTCAAGGCCGTAAGTGCGTGCCAGATAGAGCATGCCAAGGGGGACAATGCTATTTTCACATTCCGCGATCAGCATGCGCACGGGGGTTTCATTGTCGATATATTTTTGTATTTGCGCGATCAGGATAAGCTGGCGTCTGGCGGTTATTTTTTCCGTTGCGAGTGAAGCAAAATTAATCGTGCTTGGCTTGATATTGTCGATCTTTTTGGCGATGTTTTTAGACAGGGTGCGCTCATCATTGGCAATGTTTGAGCCAGACTCGCTAAGGCCAAATTCGGGCCTTAAGGCTTCCATGACATGTCGGGAATTTACGCGAAAATGCAGGCGGGCTGTGCCTAGACCAAAACATTTTAAACGTGCGCGTAAGAGCAATAAGTCTTGCTTGACCTTTTCATCTTGGGAGATGTTTAAGGCATCATCTATCAAGGGATAAAGTGATTTCGTGCTACGCAAACGCCGCTTTGTGCTTCGGGTGAGGTGGTTGGCAGCTTCGACGAGATTGCCCGTATTTGTCAGGTCTTTATTAAAGAGCTCAAGATCATGTTGCGTACTTTGTAAGGCTTGATCGAAGCGGTTGATAATCGCGTCTATAGCTTTTATTTCAGCCGCGCCTTTAGCGCATGTCTTACGGATGTTTTCGGCCTGTTTTAAATAGACAGAGACTTGCTGTTTCTTCTCGCTTAAGCGCAAGCGTATGGCGTCGCCCCAATCAATATCTGTGCGTCCATCAATATCGTAACCCACCCAGCTATAAACCTTGTAGAGCCTTGGTGTGAGGTCAGTCCATTGTTTGGGAAACCAAGAGCGGGCTATTTCAAATATTTTGGCATTAAGCGTCTCAATAGCGGTCTGGATACGCATGAGGGTGAGTTGTGTCTGGCGGTGCTCCTCTTGCAAGGTCATGGGGTGTTTTTGCGAATAGGCTTGTGCTTTTAAGCTCTCGGCCAAGTCTTTTTTGGCCTTTGGTATCGCGGTTGCCATTTTCCCAATGATTTTATAAATTTCAGTGGGTAAGCAAAATGTGGGATGTGCGGTTAAAACAATGCCTTGCCCGACACTTTCAGCCCAGCGTTTATAGGTTTTAAAACCCTCAGAAGCTTTACTTTCTGCCAAGGCTTCAAATTCGGCATTTATCTTTTTAATCTCTGCATAGCCTGAACGCTGTCTGAGCCGTTCAACGCGTCCGATTGCACCTTCATCAGAAATCAGTTTGATAATGGCTTCTATATCCCGAAAGGCCAGCTCGCGAGACTCGATTAATTTGGAAATTTCAAAAGCGAGCAGGCTGACCGCATTGGTTTGCGGATTGCTCTTGGATATTTCTGAATAATTATCGAGGCGGTCTTTAAAATCTTCCAACCACTGGTTTTCGCTTTTGCGTTTCACGATGTCAGTCTCCTAAAGATAACGTGACATGAGCGCAGCAGTATCCAGCATGCGGTTCGAAAATCCCCATTCATTGTCATACCATGACATGATACGCACAAGATGTTCCTGATTAACATAGCTTTGGTCAGGGACAAAACAGGAGGAGCGTGGGTCGTGATTTAAGTCTGTCGAGACAAGCGGGTCATCTATATAACCCAGCACGCCGTGCATTTTTTGGCTGGCCGCTTTAAAGCTCGCGCAGACCTCTTCTACGCTTGTGGCCTTTTCGACAATCACGCTGAGGTCAACCATTGAGACATTTGGAACCGGAACCCGAATGGCCATGCCGTCCAGCTTGCCGTCAAGTTCAGGCAGGACAAGCCCAATGGCTTTTGCCGCGCCTGTCGTTGTCGGTATCATGGACAGAGCCGCTGCTCTGCCGCGGTAAGGGTCTTTATGTAAGCTATCATGTGTTGGTTGATTGCCCGTATAGGCATGAATGGTTGTCATCATACCGCTTTTGACGCCAAAATTAGAGTGTAAGACAGATAAGAGGGGAGCGAGGGCATTGGTCGTGCATGAGGCATTGGAGATAATGTCGTCAGAGGCATTAATCAGCTCATCATTTACGCCGTAAACAATGGTCTTGGATTTATCCTTAGAGGGGGCAGACATTAGCACTTTTTTGGCGCCAGCGGATATGTGTTTCTGGCAAAGTTCTTGCGTTAAGAAATGACCCGTACATTCAAGGACAATATCGACGCCCAGTTTTTTCCAGGGCAGGTTTGCAGGGTCACGTTCCGCAAATGTCGCTATTTTTGTGCCATTTATCTCGAGCGAATCTGTCGTAGCTGTTACCTCGGCTTTAAGCGGGCCGTGAACACTGTCATATTTTAAAAGTTGGGCTAATCGTTCTGAGGGGCCAAGGTCATTTATAGCGACGATTTTCAGATCTTTGCGGCCTGTTTCGACCAGTGCGCGCATAATCATGCGTCCAATACGGCCAAATCCATTAATGGCGAGTTTTGTTGTCATGGAATCAACTTTCTTTAAGTGTCGGATTGTTGCGATTTAGAATCTTGTTTATGCAACATAATATACGCATTAACCCTAAAATAGTGCCTTTGCAATATTATTATTGCTCTAAACTGACATAAATGTTGCTTGAGCAACAAAAATTGTTGTGTAAAAAGAATAATTATGTCATGGGGCGCTATGAATCAGAATTTGGACCGTAAATTTACCAATAGACCGCCCTTTGAGCCTAATTCCAGACAGGCGGCGATCTTAAAGGTCATTGCCGAGACTGGATTTGCTGAAACTGGTTTAATGGCGAAGTTTTTGTCTAAAACGCCGCAAACAATTCGGCGGGATTTCAAAGAGCTTGAAACACATGGTCTGGTCAAACAAATTCGTGGCGGGGCTAAATCGGGCGAGCGGGCGGGCTATGAAAACCTGCCATATTCCCAGCGCCAGCTCTCACGCTCTATGGAAAAACAACTTATCGGACAATTTGCTGCCCAGCTTATACCGGATGGTAAATGTGTGTTTCTGAGCTTGGGGACAAGTACAGAAGCCGTGGCGCGCAATATGCTTGACCATAAGAATATGCAGTTTGTGACAAATAACCTCAATATTGCAAATCTTCTCAGAGATAATACCAGCTCGCAAACGCAATTATGCGGAGGTGTTGTGCGTCCTGAAGATGGCGGTTTGCTTGACCCGCGCGCGATAGAGCTGATCAATAATATCCGCACAGATTACAGTCTTATCGGGATTGGGGCTATCGCCGATGATGGCGGTCTGTTTTGTTATGATATTGATGAGGTGCGTACGGCCCAGGCTGTTATAAGAAATTCTGATGTGACCATTTTGGTGGCTGATGAGCGCAAATTTGGCTGGAAGGCCAATCACAGAATGGGCAATTTGTCAGATATGGATATTTTTGTGACAGATAATTCCAGTAATCACTATATTACGGCGCTTTGTCAGGAAAAGGGTGTTAAATTGGTGCTGGCCTCATAGGTGTTATCTTCCCCTCAGCCCGCCCTTATCAGGAAGCGCATTTCATGCCTGAGTTCAGTTTAAGTTTTAGGAAACAGGTGATTATGGTCCTAAGTGACTTTGGTCCTAAGTGACTTGGGTCCTAAGTGGCTTGGGCCCTAACGTGACTTGAGCCCTAACGTGACTTGAGCCCTAACGTGACTTGAGCCCTAACGTGACTTGGGCCCAGAAAGTTCAAACTTAGCTTTTTTATTTTCAATTTTCGTAAATGTGAGCGTGCGGCCAAAGAGGTCGAAACTGGCTTCACCCTCTGAGTTTAATTTAAGGTCGCTGAGCAATTTATCCATACCAACATATTTAACTACAGCCTCGCCATCTGAAAATTGACCATAGAGAGAGGCTTTCCCTCTCTTGAACTTTTTAAATTTAATTTCAACAGTTAAATCCCTGCCGAAATCAACGTCTCGTTCCTCAATGATGGGTATGGTTCCGCCTTCTACAATAGTATCGCGCAAAGTCGGTTGATAAAATTGACTTTGATAACTCCTGCTTTCAACATAGCTAGCAGTGGTAATGGGTTCATTTAGCTTTTTATTAAAATTGGGTCGTTTTGTGCCGTCCCAAAAAATACAAAGCGGCGAGCTTTTTTCAACTCTGATCGCGCACCAGCCTAAACCTCCGACGGTGCGATTGGTTTTAGGGTCGATCGCATAGCCGTAATTGACGGCATACATTAACGTACCCGCAGCGATTGTTTGTTTCCCGTCAAGGAAATAGCTGCCCCCAGCTTTGAAGCCGAGGTCATTTTTTAGAACTCCCGTGCGATCATGTTTAAGTTTGAAAGTTAAAAATGTGTCCTTTGCATCAAGAAAGGTTCCCGTTTCAACAAAGTCGATAGTTTCAGGAATTATTTTTATCCCGCCTTCTCCTTTAAAATAGTCGGGTATTTCCATGGGGGCTGATTTTACGTCTTGTGCATTGAGCATTGGGACGAAGCCAAAAAGTAGAATCGTAAAACAAAAAAATCTGATCAACATGGGATTTAATATATAGATATCGAAATAATGTTCAATGCTAAGCCTCAGAATGAAAGCAGCCCTTGGCGGGGATTGATAATGCCCTTGGTTTAAAGAAAATATCCATTGGCCTTTTACCTATGTGAAACATTGACGCCCATATTGTCCGTGATATAGCCAAGAGAGTAGAACGCTTAACCCCCTGTCCCGGATTTAAACTTCCGAGACGCAATGAGATGGCTGAATGCAATTAGTCGATAATTTCGGACGCGCGATAGAATATTTACGCCTCTCGGTAACAGACAGGTGCGATATGCGTTGCGTTTATTGCATGTCTGAGAAAATGACATTTCTGCCGCGCTCAGATCTATTGACCTTTGAAGAACTTGCCGCGATTAGTCACCGCTTTATTGATTTTGGCGTACGCAAAATCCGCGTAAGCGGGGGGGAGCCGCTTGTGCGCCGTGATGTGATGGAACTGTTTTCAGAACTGTCCACCCGCCTTAATTCCGGCCTGTCTGAATTGACCTTAACGACAAATGGCACCCAGCTTTCCAAATATGCCGACCGCTTGGCATCACTTGGGGTCAAGCGGCTAAATCTCTCACTCGATAGTTTAGACGCGGCCGTTTTTACCAAGCTGGCCCGCCGCAATGTCTTACCAGACGTCCTAGAGGGCATAAAGGCGACAAAAGAAGCGGGTATTCATATCAAGCTCAATACGGTTTTACTGCCTGAAAATCTTGCAGAAATTCCGGAGATGATGATGTGGGCCCATGATCAGGGATTTGATATGAGCCTGATCGAAATCATGCCTATGGGTATGACGGATGCGGACCGGCGCAAGCAATTTGTACCCATGATGCGCGCTAAAGAGTTACTGGCCGAAAAATTCGAGCTTACCCCGATTGTCGCCAAGGATAAATTAGGCGGCCCTGCGCGATTTTCTCTCGTGAGCGAAACGAAAGGCCGGATAGGCTTTATCTCGCCTTTGACAAATAATTTCTGCGCGGGATGTAATCGTGTGCGTTTAACTTGTACGGGCCGTATTTATATGTGTTTGGGACAAGATGATCACATAGACTTGCGCCAGATTTACCGTGAGGGTGGTGATCTGGACGGGGCTATCGCCAAGGCGGTGCGCCTTAAGCCGGAAGCCCATGACTTTTTAATTTCGGATAAACCCAGCGTGGCGCGGCATATGTCAGTGACAGGCGGCTAGGCCCCGCGCACAATATCCAATATCTCGACTATATTGTCAGGGACGGCATCTCCGCGCCAAGCAATATGCTGATCCGGGCGTATCAGAATAAGATCATAACCATATATCTCGCGAATATGCGTGTTTTTAGGCGTGCATAGGCTTAATGGCAGTCCGACTTTTTTTGCCTGTTTTTCAAAAGGCGTGACGTCATGCTTGCCGAGACAAAGCAGGGTAAAGGCTTTTGGGTCAAAGAGATCAAAAAGCGCCGTATTTTTATCCAGCCATAAAGAGGGGGCTCGCTCGCCGGGACGCGTTGAGGGGTGATATTGCGCCCAATCATCCTTTTGCGGGGCAGTTGGTGTGACCAGATCAGGACAAATAAGGGGCGAGCCTTGATAATCATATCCATATTCAATACCCCATGCCTCGTTTTCGAGATTGCCGATCTGCGTGATTTTTTCCCCTATGGCCTGGCGTGCGGTTATGCCCTTTGGCGCGGCGTTATAAATATCGGGTGTTTCTGCTTGCAATATTTTAATGCGTTGACTGGCGTGAAGTTTTGATGCCTCCAGATTGCGTGCGCTTACCTTGCGCCGCTCATAGTTATAACCTGCAAGTAAGCGCTCTCCGCCCCAACCCTGTATCAGTGCTGCGAGTTTCCAAGCTAGTCCCGCCGCGTCCGCAATGCCGGTATTCATGCCGTAACCACCTGTGGGTATAAATTGATGGGCGCTATCTCCGGCCAGCCAGACCCGTCCGTCTCCGAAAGTTTGGGCCAGACCTAATTGTGGCTGCCACGCATTAGAGAGGTGAATATCGGCCTCAATCTCGCGGCCTAATGCTGCGTATAACAACTGATAGGGGTCAATTTTATCGGGGTCTTGGCCCATTGTAATCGGTATATGAATTGTCCAAACATCTTTTCCGTTTTGACTAATCAGGGTGAATTTTGACGGGCTTTGTAAGTGCCAAGCCGTGCCGAATTTCTCGCTAAGGGCTTTATCATGTGAGGTGAAATGAATGATATATAGGCGCCCACTGGGAGGCGTTTTCTTGCGCCCGAGCATTTTACGTGCATATGAGAAATTATCTCGCAGACCTGCCGTGTCATAGACGAGTTCGGGGGCGGAAATTTCGTCAATTTCGATCCCAAGCCCGCGCCTGACACGGCTTTTAGCGCCGTCACATCCAATGAGATATTGGCAAGAGACGGTTTTACGCTCGCGGGTATGGTAATGGGTCAGGCTAGCGTTTACGCCCTTTTCGGTTTGGGAAAACGATTCCAGCCCCCAGCCAAATTTCAGATCGATCTTGCCCGCCTGACGTTCAAGCATTGTTTTTAAGACAGGCTCCATAATGACCTGACTGATACGCATATAAGGCTCGGCCGTTAGTGTAGCGGTTTTGTCCGCTTTAATGCGCTGCCACATCTCTTTGACAGTGGGATACTCAAAACGCGCTAACTCCCACCCCTTAAGGTCTGTCGCCCAGACCACACTAAAAGGCTCGGTTTGGGTGACCCCTTTGGCTCTGATTTCTTTTGAAATCCCGAGACGCCGAAACAGCTCCATTGTGCGGCCATTAGTTATATCCATTTTAGGATGCTGGGTCGTTTGAGGGTTTTTCTCACATAGGACAGCGCTTACGCCGTGCATCTCCAGCTCAAGCGCGAGGCTCAGCCCGACAGGCCCGCCGCCTGCTATTAAAACCTGTGTGTCATAATCATATTGCGACATGGTGCTAGTTCAAACCCTCTAAGCTATTTGTCAAGCCAGCTGGCTTTAAATTTCGACTTGGTTTGGTGCTATTGACCGTCTTATTTTTTGAGTTAAGAGGGTTATCTCTTTTACGATCTAAGATTGGCTATGGATCATGGAAATGCGGTTTAATCCCAAAGACCCTCTCTTTCTGGACGGACAACTCTCGGAAGAAGAAAGGCAAATTCGCGACACAGCGCGAAGCTATGCGCAAGGCGAGCTTTTGCCGGGTATCGTCAAAGCCAATGAAGAGGGCGCGTTTGATCGTAACATTATGACAGATATGGGACGTTTGGGCTTGCTCGGCTCTATGGTGGATACACAATATGGCGGCGGGGGTGCCAGCCATGTAGTTTACGGCCTCGTGGCCAAAGAAGTTGAAGCTGTTGATAGTGCCTACCGTTCTGCATTGTCAGTGCAATCCTCTCTTGTGATGTACCCGATCGAGGCGTTTGGTTCTGAGGACCAAAAACATAAATATCTCCCCAAGCTTGCCTCAGGCGAATTTATAGGCTGTTTTGGGCTTACAGAAGCTGACGGCGGGTCTGATCCCGGGGCCATGCGTACACGCGCCGATAGTGTGAAGGGTGGCTACCGGCTTAACGGATCAAAAATGTGGATTACCAATTCCCCGATTGCCGATCTGGCGATTGTCTGGGCCAAGCTGGACGGAGCCATTCGCGGCTTTATTGTTGAGCGCGATGCGGAAGGGTTCTCAACACCTGAGATAAAAAACAAACTCTCACTGCGCGCGTCTAAAACGGGTGAAATAGTCTTAGATAATGTATTTGTTTCTGAGGATAATATCTTACCAGAAGTTAGCGGATTGCGCGGGCCGTTTTCTTGTTTAAACAAAGCCCGTTACGGAATTTCTTGGGGTGCGATGGGGGCGGCTACGGCCTGCTGGCAGGGCGCACTTGATTACGCTCTTGATCGCATGGTTTTCGGGCGGCCCATTGCAGCCACACAGCTCGTGCAAAAAAAACTGGCCGATATGCAAACTGAAATAGCGCTGGGTCTGCAAGGCTCATTACAGCTTGGACGTCTATTAGATGAGGGGGCGTATGTACCCGAAGCGATTTCAATGCTTAAGCGGAATAATTGCGGCAAGGCGTTGGATATAGCCCGAACAGCGCGTGATATTCACGGCGGAAACGGTATATCTGGTGAATACCATATTATGCGCCACGCCATGAACCTCGAAACCGTCAATACTTATGAAGGCACGCATGATATTCATGCTCTGATTTTAGGGCGTGCCATGACGGGTATTCAGGCTTTCTCCTAAAGCCGGAACCAGACTGTGAACTGGAAAGAAAATGTCTAAACCTCTTATTCGTATCGGTGCTGATATTGGCGGGACATTCACAGATATTGTTCTGGAAAAAGGCGCGGAGCTGTTCTCGACAAAAGTCCTCACAACGCATACCGCCCCAGAGCTTGCTTTTATCGAAGGGGTTTTAAAAGTCTGCCAGATTGCGGGTGTTAAGCCAGGCGAGATTTCCCAGATCATTCACGGCACGACACTCGCGACGAATGCCCTCATTGAACGGCGCGGGGCCAAGACGGCTTTCATTACAACCAAAGGGTTTCGCGATGTTATTGAAATGCGCACAGAGAGCCGGTTTGAGCAATATGACTTAAACCTGACCCTGCCGCCGCCTCTTATTGCGCGGCAAAGACGTTATGTTTTACCTGAACGTATGAGTGCCAAGGGCGATGTGCTCATCCCCTTAAATCGCGCCGATATTGTAGCCTTGGTAAGCGAGTTAAAACAGGCGGGTTACCAAAGTATAGCGGTGGGTTTTTTACATGCCTATGCCAATGACAGCCATGAGAAAATGGTGAGGGGTGTGATTGCGGAAATTATGCCGGAAGCTATGATTTCTCTGTCCTGTGAAGTCTCGGCGCAAATCCGCGAATATGAGCGGTTTAATACGACTGTCGCCAATGCCTATATCAAGCCTTTAATGAAAAGCTATCTGAGCCGTCTAAACGGTAAAATAGCGGGTGCGGGAATCACATGTAACGTCTTTCTCATGCATTCGGGCGGCGGGATTATGTCGATAAATGACGCGGCGGAATTTCCTGTCAGGCTTGTCGAATCTGGTCCAGCTGGCGGGGCGGTATTTGCCGCGCATATCGCCGCGAAATATAAGCAGGATAAAGTCCTCTCATTTGATATGGGCGGGACGACAGTCAAAATATGTTTGATCAAAAATCAAAGCCCGAAAACCAGCCGTGTTTTTGAAGTCGCCCGCACTTATAGATTTAAAAAAGGCTCGGGCATGCCGATCTCAATTCCTGTTATTGATATGGTAGAGATAGGTGCAGGGGGCGGGTCTTTGGCCCGTGTGGATAGTTTAAATCAAATTCGCGTCGGGCCTGAATCAGCGGGTTCAGAACCGGGGCCTGCCTGTTACGGGCGAGGCGGAACACGGCCATCCGTCAGCGATGCAGATTTGGTATTAGGCAAGCTCGATCCTGATAATTTTGCTGGCGGCTCGTTTAAGCTCGACCCCGAAGCGGCTAAACAGGCACTTGTTCAAGAAATTGGAACGGTCTTGGAGATGGACGCGCTTACATCGGCATACGGGATTGCGGAGGTCGTGGACGAAAATATGGCCAATGCGGCACGCGTTCACGCAGTTGAAAACGGGGAGGACTTAGCGGGTTATACCATGATTGCCTTTGGCGGGGCCGCGCCGTTACATGCGGTCAGGCTTTGCGAAAAACTTGGCATTGAGCGCTTGCTCGTTCCCAGCGGGGCCGGGGTGGGGTCCGCCATAGGGTTTTTACGTGCGCCCTTTAGTTTTGAGGCGAACCGAAGTGTGTTCATGCGCCTGTCTGATTTAAAAGCCTCGAATGTGAAGGTTTTGATCGAGGCGCTTGAAAATGAAGCCGTGTCATTTGTGCGCTCTTGTGATGGTAAGGCGAGTATCGGGAGCGATTATAAAGTCTATATGCGCTATAGCGGGCAGGGATGGGAAATTCCGGTTATTATGACCCGGGAACAATTACTGGCCAGTGATCCCGATGTCTATTCGGGGCTTTTTCAAGAGGCATATGCCAATCTCTTTGGCCGCGCCGTTGAAGGCTTAGAGATCGAAATTACGCTCTGGTCGGTGAAAGCCTCCACGGAGCTTGAGCCTGTTAAGTCTGTGAGGTTAAGTCAAACGAAGGGTCGCGCCACTATAACGGATAAGCGTGCGCTTTTTGATCCGAACCGCGACGCTGTAGTGCAGGCCGGATATGTTAGACGCGAGAGCCTCAAACGCGGAGAAGGGCTTGATGGCCCCGTCATTATAACGGAAGATGAAACCACAATCATACTCTCTGAAGGTTATCACGCCGTCATACAAGCAGACGGGTGTGTTGATATACGCAAAAAGGGGCAAGCCTGATGGGTAAACAAAGTCCAGCTTCAAAGTCCTCGGTAAAGCATCAGGTCATGTGGAACCGTCTTATTTCTATAGTAGAGGAGCAAGCCCAGGCCCTTATTCGGACAGCCTTTTCAACCTCTGTGCGCGAGGCGGGTGATTTATCGGCCGGTGTTTACGATATTGACGGGCAAATGTTGGCTCAAGCCGTTACCGGTACGCCGGGCCATGTTAATTCCATGGCCGCAGCCGTCGGGCATTTTATCACCGATATCGGGATTGAGAATATGTATGAGGGCGACGTCCTGATTACCAATGACCCGTGGAAGGGCACAGGCCATCTACATGACATCACTATCGTTACGCCTGCTTATTATAAGGCTAAGCTGATTGGCTTTCTGGCCTGTACCTGCCACGTTGTTGATATTGGCGGTATCGGCTTTACGGCGGATGCAAATTCTGTCTTTGAAGAAGGGCTTTATATCCCTTTGATGAAGCTCTCAGATAAAGGTCAGATCAATGAGGCTTTCCTCAATATTGTACGCGCCAATGTCAGAGAACCTGATCAGGTCGTGGGTGATTTGTTTGCGCTTATGAACTGTAATGAGGTGGGCCATAAACGTCTTTGCGAGATGATGGATGAGTTTAAGCTCTCGAGCATTGCGGCTTTGGCTGAGTTTATTTTAGACAATTCACGCCGCGCCACATTGGAGAAAATCAATGCGCTACCGCGCGGACGTGCTCAGGCCGAGATGGTGATTGATGGATATAATGATCCGATCAAACTCCAACTGGCCTTAGAGATTAAACCAGACGAAATCATCTGTGATTTTGACGGCACTGACGGGATTGACCGTAAGGGTATAAATGTGCCTTTGGTCTATACCCAAGCCTATGCCTGCTACGCGCTAAAATGTGCGATAGCGCCTGAGATCCCCAATAATGCGGCCTCGCTGGCGCCCTTTGTTATCACAGCGCCGGAAAACTCAATCGTAAATGCTTTGCATCCGGCACCTGTGGCTTTGCGTCATATCATTGGCCATTTTATTCCTGATGTTGTCTATAATGCTTTGGATAAGGTCGTGCCCGGTCTTGTGCCCACAGAAGGGGCGGGGGCTTTGTGTAATTTCCACCTTTCTATTCGGCCAACACAGGATGAAGACACACTTAAAAATCTTGATGCGGCAGACCTAAAACGCGCGGAAATATTGACATTTAATTCCGGCGGAACAGGGGCGAGGCCGTATTTGGACGGGCTAAACGCCACCGCCTTTCCTTCCGGCGTTATGACAATGCCTGTTGAGTCGACTGAAAATGCGGGGCCGGTCGTAATCTGGAGAAAAGAACTGGCCCAAGATAGCGGAGGAGACGGCGAGTTTCGCGGTGGTCTGGGCCAGCATATGGAGGTCAGTGTTCTAGAGGGGCATGAATATGATTTTTCCGCCATGTTTGACCGGGTCAACCATCCTGCACGCGGTCGCCAAGGCGGAGCGGTTGGTGGCTCGACCTTGGTTGAGCTTGATGACGGTACGGTATTAAAAGGTAAAGGCAAGCATGCTGTGCCTGCGGGACGGAAGGTTATATTGGAATTTCCGGGCGGGGGCGGTTACGGCATGACGAATAAGCGCGCGCTTGAGAAAGTCAGAGACGATCTCGCCAAGGGCTATATTTCCCAAAAGCGCGCCCGCGAGGTTTACGGATTATCAGAGGCAGAAATTTCGGAAGTATTGGCGAAAGTCAAAAAGGGTGAGTATGAAAAATGACGTTACAGACACCAAAACATAAAAACTATGACATCGTCATTATAGGCGGCGCCATGATGGGGGCTTCAACTGCTTGGTTCTTATCGGATAATCCTGACTTTAATGGCCGCGTTTTAGTTGTTGAGCGCGACCCGACATATGAGGCTTGCTCTACCGCGCATACAAATTCTTGTATGCGTCAACAATTCTCCACAGAGCTAAACGTCCATATTTCGCAATTTGCAGCAGATTTTGTAAAAAACCTGCGTGGCTATATGGGCGGTGATGAGCGTGTGCCCGAACTGGCTATCCATAATTTCGGCTATATGTATCTGGCTGATAATGATGACTTTGCAGATATATTACGCACCAACCAGAAAACCCAAGCAAAGGCGGGGGCTGCCACTGAAATATTGGATAAAGCTCAAATCAAAGCGCGTTATCCCTTCTATAATCTGGACGATATCGTCTTGGGGTCAATTAACTGTGTTGATGAAGGCTATTGGGACGGCATAGCCGTCTTTGATTGGTGGCGGCGTCAATCCAGAGAACGCGGCGTGGAATATATTAGCAATGAAGTCGTAGATATGGCTCTGAGTGATAACGGGCAAAAAGTTGAAAGCGTTACGCTGCAATCAGGTGAGGTGATTAGCTGCGGTAAAGTCCTAAATGCTTGCGGGCCAAGGGCGGGGCGAACGGCCAAAATGGCGGGTATTGATTTACCCGTTGAGCCGCGCAAGCGTTATACGTGGATATTTGCCGCCCAGAACCCGTTAGACCAAGATTTACCTCTCACGATTGATCCGTCCGGTGTGCATGTGCGCGAAAATGGCGGGGGGACATATCAGTGCGGCGGGCATTCCGATATTGACCCAGCTGTCGGGTTTGATGATTATGTTATGGATCACGATATTTGGCAAAGTCATATCTGGCCAACCCTTGCCAGCCGTATTCCGCAATTTGAGGCCATTAAAGTCACAAGTGAATGGGCGGGGCATTATGCCTATAATACATTTGATCATAATGCGATTATTGGTCCGCATACCGAGGTTGCAAATTTCTATTTCATAAATGGTTTTTCAGGACATGGTTTGCAGCAATCCCCCGCTATGGGGCGGGGCATGACAGAGATGCTTGTTTACGGCGAATATAGAAGCCTTGATCTAAGCCTGTTTAATTATGCGCGTATTCCTAATAACACGCCAATTATTGAAACGGCGGTTATATAGCCTCGTTAAAATTTGAGTCGGTAATTAACGCAAATGATGTAAGAGCCGCTCTATAATCCTGTCTTGATCATTAGGGGTGAGGTAAGGGTGCATAGGCAGGCTGATGACCCTATTCATTAAATCCAATGTGTTTGATAATTTATCCGGACTGCAAGGATAGTCCTTATAGGGTTTTTGCAGATGAATGGGGATGGGATAATAACGGGCCGTGGGTATGCCGTCTTGTTGCAATTTTTTGGAAAGATCATCAGGGTTTTCGACTTGGAGTGTAAATTGCGCCCAAGTCGAAATGATACCTTCTTTGATAAAAGGCAATTGGTAAACCTTACCCTTGAGGGCATTTATATATCTTGTGGCAATTTCGTTTCTCGCGGTGATCTCATCTTCAAAAATCTCGAACTTCGCCAATAAAATGGCGGCCTGTAAGCTATCAAGGCGTGAATTTTTGCCTATGCGAATATTCTCATATTTCTTCTCGCCTTTCCCGTGAAAGCGCAGTGAGGTTATGAGGTCAAAATCAGTACCGTCTTGGGTGAAAATTGCACCACCATCCCCGTAACACCCCAAAGGTTTAGCGGGAAAAAAACTCGTCGTCATGGCATCTGCCCAATGGATAGGGTGATGACCGTTCAGCGTAGAGCCAAAACTTTGCGCCGTATCGGCGATAATGCGTAAATTATGTTTTTGCGCGATAGGCCGCAAAGCGGGATAATCTGCGGATTGCCCAAATATATCCACGGTAATAATCGCTTTGGCGTTTAGCTCTGTGCGTTGTTTTATGTCGGTAATTGCCGCGTCCAGACTCTGCGCGCACATATTATAAGTGTCGGGCCGTACATCGACAAAGACGGGTGTGGCCCCGATGAGTGCAATCGCTTCTGCGGTCGCGCAATAGGTAAAGGACGGGCAGAAAACCGCATCTCCCGGGCCAATGCCCCACGCCATCATCACGAGTGTAAGGGCATCTGTGCCGTTTGCGCAACCAATCCCGTATTCGGCATTTGAAAATTTGGCCAGACGTTGTTCCAGCTCGGCTACTTCTGGCCCCAGTATATATTGTCCATGCGATAAGACGGCTTGGATCTTCGTATTGATCTCATTGGAAATACGGGCTTGTTGCGCTTTCAGATCAATAAAATGCATATCTCTGACCTTCCCTGAGCGCAAACGTGACATAAGGCGCTGTCTTCGTTTGGAAATCTAGTCAGCCGCGCCGCGTAACACAAATCTTTTATCAATCAAGCCTTGTTTGTTATAAACGGCCATCGCTCTCAGAGATGTCAAATTTGGATTGTAAATCATATAAAATAGCGTCGGAGGTTCCCAATGCGCGCAAGGCCTTGGGGCCCATTTCAACGAATTCATTATGCCCCACCGCCATAATGACGGCATTATATTCGTTCTGAACGCCTTTAATATCACATAGGTCTATATCAAAGACTTGTTTGGCTTGCTCGGCATCTACCCAGGGATCATAAACATCGACTTGTGCATGATAGCTTTTTAGTTGGGTGATGAGGTCAATGACCTTGGAGTTACGAATATCCGGGCAGTTTTCCTTAAAGGTTAGGCCCATGACGAGAATCTTGCTGCCAACAACCGGAATTTTATTAGACATCATCAATTTGACAACACTGTCCGCTACATGGCCGGCCATAGAATCGTTAATACGCCGTCCGGCCAGAATGACTTCGGGATGATAGCCTACTTCTTTGGCGCGGTGGGTGAGATAATAAGGATCAACGCCAATACAGTGCCCGCCAACAAGACCCGGTCTAAAGTTGAGAAAATTCCATTTCGTTCCGGCAGCTTGCAGCACATCTTTCGTGTCAATATCCAATCTTTCAAAAATCAGAGCCAGCTCATTCATTAAGGCGATATTGACATCGCGCTGTGTGTTCTCAATGACTTTTGCCGCTTCGGCGACTTCTATTGAAGCGGCTTTGTAAGTGCCTGCCGTGATAATATAACCATATAAAGCATCAATACGTGTGGCGGCCTCAGGCGTGGAACCGCTGGTGACTTTGGTGATGGTTGTCAGGCGGTGTTTTTTTATCCCCTGCGGGTTCAACTGGTCGTCGCAACACATACAATAAACTAAGTATGTGGAGTG
>CAZNCJ010000013.1:0-49031 GCA_964571595.1 uncultured Caulobacterales bacterium
TATACATTGCATTAGCAAAAAATGAAAATAAGAGAGAATTGTCTAGTGAATCAATCTCCTCCTTTGTCTATTTTTTACCCGCAACAACCGATAAACGAGCGGCTTAAAATCGTCCCAACTAAGACACTGAACTCATATTAGCTTTGACAGCAAAATCAGCCCTTAGGGGCAATGACTTTTGACCGACTTGGTAGGGTTTTGATGATTTCAAGGTCTTTAGCTTTTGAACCGTACATTTAAGTGGGGTGCTTAAAGGCTGCTATGTTCACCCACATAGATTATATTTTTCGTACCTAAAACTTAGCTCTAAGCACATCCAAACATTGCCGCTTCGATAAATATACCATAATAGAGGATTATGAAATCTGGTGATTTATATTGCAAAGCAATATCCTGTATAGGACTCCCAGAGTTCATCCGAGCGCACGGTGGAAATCCGGAACTTATGTTCGAGCAGTCCGGGCTTAATATAGCGCATATCCATACCAATGATTTTTATGATTGGACGAAATTATGCGATTTATTTACGCGCGTTGAACACGCCTTGAATGTGCCGAGTCTGGGTATAAGATTTGCCTATAAAGTTCCGATAGATTTTTTGAATACAGGGCCGATGCTCATGTTGGCGGCGCTTGTGCCAACAATGCGAGATTTCTTCATATTAGGGCCGGAATATCAAAAACTTCACATTAATAGTTTTTCTTATCACTATACTGAAAATATAAAGACCGACCAAGTTGAATGTGAATTACGGGTTCACCCCTTATCGCCTCCCTGTCTTCAATTCACAGAACATATCATGGCCGTAATAGCCCTGATGATACGACATAATTTTGGCGAAGGCTATTTCAATAAGGTGACTTTTCAGCATAAGGCGCCGGCTGATTTATCCTGGCATGAAGAAATCTTTCAATGCCCCATAGAGTTTAACGCCGATAAAACCATCTCCTATATGCCATTGGATTTTCTGGATATGAAGCTGGATGGCCGGCTGGGCGGTAGGCTTCGTAAGCTCCAACCCATTGTCAAAAATTATCTAAACAGGAAGATCAATAAAAGTCCCTTATTTAGTACAAGTATTGCGCATACTGTTGAACGACTACTGCCGAGCATCTTTGGTATTCGGAAAAGCAGCATGATAGATGTTGCGCGTATTTTAGATATTAGCCCTAAAAAACTTCAACGCTTGTTAAACGAAGAGGAGGCCACATTTTCCGATATTGTAAATAATGTAAGGCAGAGCATGGCAAAAAGATTGCTGATCGAATCTGATATTGCGGTGTCTCACATTGCCGTCTTGCTGGATTACGCATCATCAGAGGCCTTTAATACCGCTTGTAAAAGATGGTTTGGAGTTTCGCCTTCGCAATATCGAATAGATGTTCGGGCACAGGGAGCCCCGCAGGCTGTTATCAATAAATAAGCGTTGTAAAATGTTTTTGAAATGCCCCTAATAAATAATGATGAGTATCAGAGGCGGTGATTAATATAAGTTTCTGTTCGTCAAAAACCTCAAAACCATGTAAGCTCATAGGCATATGAAAAATACCAGCCCGCCTTTTGAACTCTCCGTTTTTGTTCCCACAATCATTATTACCGCGCTTATCGGCTTTGGTTTTGTCTTTGCCTCAGATTTTATGACGGCAATTACAGCCGAGGCTAGAGCCATGGTCACGACGAATTGGGGATGGTTATATCTTTTATTTGGACTGGCCTCTTTGGTCTATTGCCTTTGGTTATCTTTGGGCCGCTATGGGAATATCAAACTGGGCGGCGCGAATGAAGAGCCTGAATTTAGTACTGTGCATTGGGTCTCTATGATGTTCACAGCCGGTATAGGGGCCGGTTTGGTCACATGGGCCTTTGGGGAACCGATCTATTATCTCCAAACTCCGCCTTTGGGTATCGAGCCCTTCTCAGACCAGGCCTATGAATGGGCGCATATGTATCCCTTTATGCATTGGGGTTTTATACCCTGGGCATTTTATGCGATCACCTCAGTGCCAATCGCCTATAATCTTTATGTTTTGAAAAAACCCTATATGCGGATCAGCGAAGCCTGCGATGGGGCCTTGCCCGAACGGGGAAAACCTGCCCTTAAAAGTATCATCGATATTTTTATCATTATTGGCATTATTGCAGGCACAACAACATCACTGGGCATAGGTGTGCCATTGCTTTCCGCTCTTGTCGCAGAGCTTACGGGGGTAGCGGATAATTTCATGCTGAAATTTGCAGTCTTGTTGCTCTGGGTTTTAATTTTCGGCACCTCGACAGTCAGAGGCCTTAAGCGGGGCATACAAATGCTGGCCGATATTAATATGGCTCTGGTGGGTATTTTGCTTTTGATCCTGCTATTTGTCGGCCCGACAATTTTTATTCTCAACATGTCTACGAATAGTCTTGGTCTCATGCTGGATAATTTTTTCCGCATAATCTTATGGACGGATCCGGTGACTGGCTCGACATTCCCGCTTGATTGGACAGTGTTTTACTGGGCGTGGTGGTTGGCCTTTGCGGCCTTTGTCGGGCTATTTATCGCGCGAATTTCGCGCGGGCGTACAATAAAGCAAGTCATTTTGGGTACGATTTTGTGGGGTTCTCTGGGCACGATTGGTTATCTCGCCATTGCAGGCGGCTATGCTCTGCATTTACAAAAAACGGGTGTGTTGAACTTGGCGCAAATATTGTCAGAAACTGACCTCTATACCCTGACCGCACGGATAGCCGGGCAGATGCCATTTGGGTCGCTTACCCTGACTTTCTTCCTGATTGTATGTTTGATTTTTTATGCCACAACGATGGACTCTGCAGCTTATATTGTGGCGAGTATATCATCTAAGGAAATCGCGCTTAATCAAGACCCGCTCTTATCGCTGCGTATTATCTGGGTCGGCATTTTATTCTTAATGGCCTTGGGTACGATTATCTCAGATAGTCTCGATACGGTCATGTCTATTACAGTCATCGGGTCTCTGCCTTTATTGCCCATAGTCGTGTTGATGTGTGTGTCCCTAAATCGCCAGCTCGCGCGCGACTATCCTCTGGTCAATAATGGGCCAAAGCGCGGATAGGCGCGGGCGGACCCCGTTTGAGCACGGGCTTAAATCTTGTATAAAATAAACTAATGCGCGCCTTGCTTGGGTGAAAGCGGGTTTATTTTACGGTCGATTTTTGTAAGTCTTAGCCTATGGCTCAAAACAAGACGGACTATAAAAAAGCGGCGCACTGGAAAAACCCGCAAAATAAATTATTTCCCCTCCAAGTCGGCTTTACATGCCCGCCGCATGACTTTGATGCCGCCCCGAGTGATTTTCTGCGTATGTCCCCGCCAACGATTGGTGTGCATGGGCGTATGTTACATGTCCCCAATTACAAACATTTGCTGACACAGCGCAAAAAGAATTTCAGCAAGCTGGAAGAATTTGTCGAGTGCATGGCCAATAACGGGGTCGATGTGTGCGGACAGGTTGGTTCTAACTGGGTACATGCTTCGGGTTTGGGGGTAGAGGGTATCCGCGCCTTTTGTGAGCGCCTCTCAGAGACATATGAAACGCATTTTCATATGGCGGGCTATGCTATGGTCGAGGCGCTTAGAGATCAAAACATAGAAAAAGTAGCCCTCAATGCCGCCTATCATTGGCCAGGGTGGTGGCAAGGCACTGTCGGCTTTTTACAAGAGGCGGGTTTTGATGTGGTCTGGGCTGGTAATTTCGTGGACCAAGGCTGGTTTGAAACTCAAGAAGAGGTCAATGAGTGCATCTGGTGTTTTGACGGAGATCTGGCGAAAAAATCATTTGAATATGTTGCCAATAAAGCCCCGAATGTTGATGCTTATCTGATTAACGGCATGTGTAATTTCAGATCAGGCTCGAACGGGCAGGCGCAGCGCCCTATCCATCTTGAGATAGAATTGGAAGACATGCTCGGCAAACCGGTCATTAGCCATGATAATGCGCTATATTGGCGAGTATTCAAATCACTGGGCACCGCTCCGGTGAGCGCCCAAGGCCAGCTTTTATCTTCCCTTAAACAGGAGACTAAACATGCCTAAGATTATTGCACTTTGGGCCATTCCGCGTTCCACTTCCACGGCCTTTGAGTGGATGATGCGCCAAAGAGGCGATCTGTCTTGTCTGCATGAACCCTTTGGGGAGGCTTGGTATCAAGGCGAAGACCCGCTCTGGCCGCGCCTAGCAAAAGACAGTTTGCGCACGCCGGGCCTGACCCTTGAGAGTATCTGGCAATCCCTTGGCCAGCGCATGCAAAATGAGGCGATATTTTCTAAAGACTTTCCGCATTATGTTGACCATATGTGGACACCAGAACGTCTGGATATGTTCACCCATTCCTTCCTGATAAGGGACCCGGCAAAGACGATCACATCCATGTATAATAAATGGCCTGACTTTCATGAAAAGGAAGTTGGGTTTCCGGAACAGCGCGAATTATTTGACCGTGTGGCTGATAAGCTAGGAGCGCCGCCGCCCGTCATTGAAAGCGATGACATGCTCGAAGCCCCGATGAAGATGGTGGACTTATGGTGCAGGAGCGTTGGGATTAAATTTATAGCCGAAGCTTTATCATGGGAGCCCGGGGCGCGCGATGAGGTGAGTTGGTGGGACGGAGGATCATTTCATGAAAATCTGCGAAATTCAGACGGGCTTAAGCCGCAAAAACGCACGCAATATATAGATATTTCCAATGCCCCTGACAGGGTGAAAAAAGTTTATGAGAAAATGCGCCCCCATTATGAACATCTCTACAAATACCGCCTCATTGCCAAATAAGCGATTTGATAAAATCCTAGAAGATGATCTGTGCATAGGCTGCGCGATATGTGCGGCTTTGGCTGGCTCTGATATTACAATGCAAAAGGACGGTCAGGGGGAATTGCGCCCTGTCGCCCATAATCCGTTAAGCGCAAAACTCGTGGATGAAATTTATGATATTTGTCCGGGTACACGGGTTGAGGGCTTACCCGTGGAACTTTCGCGCGAATGTGTAAAAAACGATACAGTTTGGGGGCCTTACATGGATATGGTCCTTGCCTTTGCAGGCGACCCAAATGTGCGCTTTGAAGGGGCAACGGCTGGCGTCTTAACGGCGTTGGGGCAATACCTACTCGCGGCTGCCAAGGTTGATTTCGTCTATCATGTCGGGGCTCATCCAGACGAGCTGATCATGGGGGCGGGAAAGATCATCCGCACCCCGCAAGAGGTTTTAGACGGAGCCGGTTTGCGCTACGGCCCGACAGCCATGCTCGCGCAGATCGAGGATGTTTTGTCCATGTGCGCACAAATGGGCGAAACTTTCGCGTTTATCGGCAAACCCTGTGATCTCGGGGCTTTGCGTAATCTGGCCAGATCGGATGCGCGGGTTGATAAATATGTCAAATATTGGCTGACCCCTGTTTGTAGGGGATATATGCCCGCAAGCTCCATGACCGCCTTTTTAAAAAGAGGCGATATATCGCCATCAGAACTTTCCAGCTTTCGCTATCGCGGCTTGGGATGTCCGGGGCCGTCAACGGCGCACCTAAAGGACGGCTCGCGTCGTGATTGGCATTATCTGGATTTTTGGGGCGAAGATGAAAGCGCTTGGTCTTTGCCCTTTCGGTGTAAAATCTGTCCTGACGGTATTGGTGAGAGCGCGGATATTGCTGCTGCCGATACATGGCCCGGTGGTAGTCCTGAGCGCGAGGCCTCTCAATCTGATCCGGGAACAAACTCGCTTATCATCAGAACATGGGCCGGTATGGAAATCGTAGCCGGCGCGATTGCAGCGGGTTATCTGCGCGTGGGCGCAGCTGTTGACACCGCCTATATGAACGCGACCCAGCCGCATCAAGAGGCTAAGAAGCGTAAAATGGGTGCGCGTTATGACGGCTTACAACGGGCAGGCTCGCTTGTGCCCAAGACACGCAATCTGCGGATAGGCACTCTGTCTGATCAGCTTGATAAAGTGACATATAAGACCGAGAGTGAGGGGGCTTATACGCGGGCAAGAAAAAAACGCGATAAGTCGGTTTAGCTAGACTAGCTTCGCCAAAATAAAGTTCTGGCTTTGACGGGATTGATAAAGGCGCGCTTTTCTTTTCGCGATAAATCCCATTCTTTTTTCAGTCGGAAATACCATTTTGCTTGCATATCGGCGTCTTCTATCAACATCAGCTTTGGGGCGTATTTTAAGCCTTCTTGCTGAAGCTCAACCATTTTGGCGTCTTGGCGTAAAAATTGCCGCGCAAAATGTCCAAGCACGGGGGAGAGGATTTTAAAAATCCAGATATCGGTGAAGAACATCTGTCTGATATGACTGCGCTTATCGTCAATCGGTGTCACGGCCGTAAGGGACAAAAGGGTCTTCTTGCCAATCGTGATCGTTTCCGTGCGAATACCGGGCAAGGTAAAACGGATTTCCGTCACCGGTTCCCCGCCGAGTAATTTATAGGCAAAACTATTGGAAGAGGGTGTATGTGCGCTCATGGTGAAGCCGTGCTTGCTGGGCACAAAAGCCTTGGATTTTTCATGAATTGAAGCCTTGGTTCGCCACCACCATTGTTGATGCACAAAAGGACCGTGGGCGGGGTCCATCAGGCCAATTACGGCATGATCAACATGACAGCTCAGCTCAATCTCGTCATCTAGCACGGCTCTGTTTTTGATAAACTCAATGACGGGCGGATCGCAATCCGGCGCCTCGTTTTGATTTTCGTCTGAGGGGATATAGACCCAGATTAGGCCAGAGACGTCTTTGACATGATAGTTACGCACTTTGATTTTTTGCGTGTCGATCTGTTGATCTTGCGTAAGGGCCGGTATGGACTGGCAAGTCCCGTCATGCGTACTAAATGTCCAGCCATGATATGGGCATTCTACATTATCTTGCGGGGTGATCTTGCCTGCCGATAATAAGGCGGCGCGGTGTGGACAAATATCTCGTAAGGCAAAGAGGGTGCCGTCATTGCGCGCCCCGAGAGTTATAGGATGACACGCGATTTCACGACGGATCATACTGCCGGATTTCACATCGCTGCGCAGTCCGGCGAAATACCATATGTCCAAAACGAAACTCATCATTCCTCTTAACGCCCCAATAGGCTTAGGGCTAGTCCAAGGCGAGTGCCATGACCTCATCCGGGGTTAGCCCTTTTTCGCGTAGACTTTTAATCGTCGTATCCTGATTACGTTTTGATAGTTTTTGGCCATTTTTATTGCGCACGACATCATGGTGAAAATAAACGGGTTCTGGCCAATCCATAAGGGTTTGTAAAATGCGGTGATAAGGTGTTGTCTCAAACAGATCAACGCCGCGGATGACATGGCTGATGTCCTGTTTCGCGTCGTCATGTGTCACGCAGAGATGATAGGACAGGCCAATATCGCGGCGGATGATGATTTCGTCCTTGAGGTCATTCCATTTTATTTTATGACGGCCTTGAAATAGCGGGCCTGTTTCCTCAAAGCTCAACTCACCAATCATCTCCTCACACTTTTTGATATTTAGGCGAAAGGTGGGTACATGCCCGGCTTTGAGATGGGCTTGAATTTCGGCTTGGCCTATCGGGGCAGGGCCGTTGCTGTTTTGTAAGTCTTTGCGGCTTTTAAAACAGGGATAGAGAACAGATTTCTCCTTTAAATGGGCAAGTGCGTCTTGATATTCCGATAAATGCTCGCTTTGTGTGCGCACTGGCTCGGGCCACGTAAAACCCAGCCAAGAAAGATCCTCATATATAGAGCAGGTATATTCCGGCTTGCATCTGGTATGGTCGATATCTTCTATACGTAACAGGCAGGTCTGTTTTGTGTTAAAGGCCATATAGGCTGCACGCGCATGCCCAATATGGAGATGTCCTGTGGGTGATGGAGCAAATCGCGTGATCATGGGAGATATAAGCCTGTCGTGTACTTTTTATAGTTAGCAGATTTATGAGTGTTATATTTACGTGTATAAATTTCAAATAAATCTTAGGGTTTTATTTATCGTGTCTCTGCTTATGCATTATCACGGAATAGGTTAAAAATGATAGGTTTTGATATTTCAATCTAGAAAAAAAATAGAAAATGCCTATACTTAGCAGAGTATTTGGTATCACTAAATACAGCGGAAGATCGTTTGCCCACATCAGCGGTCTTCCGCGACATTACCATTTTCATCCAATATCTTTCTCATAATTTATGCCAAAATCGGTGACGCTTATACGTTTGTTTTGAGCCCCAAAATATCGCGTACCGCCTTATCTATGGGAGAAGGCAGCCCCATTATCTGAGAGGCTATAAATTCACCTAATAGAGGGGCAAAGACAAAACCACGAGAGCCCAAACCGCTCAATATCCAAGCGCCGTCTGCAGTCGCTCCTGCACGCGGCAAAGTATTGGCGGTCGTCACGCGTATGCTGGCGCGTGAAGCCTGATTATCAGGAATGAGGTCATAGCCCATAGCTTCGCGAAACTTGGTAAAATTATCCGCATCACTTTCAGGGTCTAATATATAAGGGTCCTTATCAACGAGGCGGTCATGTGTGGCCCCGAGTAAAATTTTGTTCTTTATGGGTAAGGCATATCCGCCATATGTGGTCGGGCGCGACAGGCGCTTATCGGCTTTGGCCCAACTTAATTGACCACGCGAGAACCTAAATGGCTCTAGACCCTCAAGAGGGAAGTCGCGAATATCTGCGCCCGCGCATAAAATGAGATGCGTAGTTTGTCCGAGAGATTCATTGTCTGCGTCAAAGACATGCCAAGTCTGATCTATTTTCTCAAAACGGGCAATTTCTGCTCTTTTTATTTCTACATCCTGCGTAAGAAATTCGCGGGCTATTTTAGGGTCTATGATAAGGGATGAGACCAGATGCAGATCATCATCTGATAAGGTCAAATGACTTGCTGGCAAGGCGGCTTGTTTGACAAGTTTTTTAAATCGCAATCTATCTTTTTCACTGAGGGATTTATGCAATATTGCGCTGGATGTGACCGCCTTGCTTTGCCTGAAAATCTGACTGGCATAGAGAAAGCTTGAAAGGAAGAACCTGCTCTCGGGACGGTCTTGTAAGTCGAGGCGGGGCTTAATGAGTGCAGACGGGTTTCCACTGGCCGCATGGGTGTAATCTATGTCCTTTTCAAATAAGGTCGAGGAAACGCCGTAGCGTTTAAAAGCATAGGCCAGAGAGGCACCTGCAATCCCCCCGCCTATAATGATTGGAGAAAACACTGTTTGGATATTGATTGGGTCCGTCTTAACTTCATCAAAGCGCGCTTCGAGGCGGTGACGTTTACGCCCAAAGCCTGTTTTTTTCTCAACCTTAAAGCCGGCCTTAGCGAGGGCTTCTCTAACATGTCCCGCTACTGAAAAGCTGGCAAGCCGTGTGTCTTTATGGCTCAGGCGTGCCAGAGCGTCCATGACGTCTTGCGTCCACATTTCAGGATTTTTCGCGGGGCTGAACCCATCAAGAAACCAGCTATCAATTTTAGCCTCTAAAGCTTTTAGCGCAGGTAAAATGTCATCATGAATAAGTGTCAGCGTCACATCTGATGCCACTCTGAGGCGGTGAAAGCCTTTCACCCGACCGGGCCACTCTGCGATAAGGCGCTTAGCTTTTATAGCCAGTTCGGGCCAGTGGCTGAGGGCTTTTTCAAGTTCGACACGGCTAAAGGGGTATTTTTCCACAGAGACGAAATGTAAGTGACCACCAGTTTTGTTTTGGTCCCAGATTTGCCATGTCGACAAAAAGTTTAATCCCGACCCAAATCCTAGCTCGCCTATGGTGGAGTGCGTTTTTCCGCGCCATCTATTTGGCAGATCGCAACCGTCCAGGAAGACGGCTTGGCTTTCCTGCAGTCCGCCATCCGTACTAAAATAAATATCGCCAAATTCGGTAGTCGCCGGCACGCCTGGCCGAGACCAATCTAAGGACGGGGCGGGGGCGGCGGTGAGAGGGGCAGGACAGGTCATATTGTTTTATAGAAATCTAAGACCTATCTGCCTATAAAAAACGCGCCCATATAGGGCGCGCTTAAATTCTGATTTTAGACGTTAGGTCGTCTTATTTTGAGCCGTATGAACCAGCTTCGTCTTTAGCCGCATCTTTGGCTTTATCGACCATAGCGTCAGTTTTGTCTGATCCGTAGCTGGCAGCATCACCCGCTGCGTCTTTAGCGCCGTCAACCATAGCATCGGCTTTATCTGAGCCGTAGCTGGCAGCATCACCCGCTGCGTCTTTAGCGCCGTCAACCATAGCACCAGCGCCGTCCTTGGCACCATCAACCATTGCGCCAGCCTTATCAACCATCGCATCCGCGCCGTCTTTTGCGCCGTCGACCATTGCGCCAGCTTTGTCAGCCATCGCATCTTTAGCGCCTTTGGCACCATCTACCATAGCGTCTGTTGCGCCTTTGGCACCGTCGACCATAGCGTCTGTCGCACCTTTAGCGGTATCAACAACTGCACCTGTGGCATCTTTTGCACCATCAACAACTGCACCAGTTGCGTCTTTGGCACTTTCTGCTGCACCTTTTGCAGCATCAGTGGCTTTTTCCGCAGCGCCACATGCACCTAATGAAAGAGCTGTTCCTGCAAGAGCCATAATTAAAAACCGTGACATAAATACCTCCATAAATAAGTCCGTTGGGGTAGTTAGCATGAATTATTACGAAACCCTAATGATTTGATGTAAAAATCGCAGCGTAATTGTAATTATTATTTCACTCTATAAGCGAAGATGAACTTATAGTCGGCTAAAAACCTAATTTTTAAGCATTTTTTTGAGTTGCGCGCGGGTTATATAGCCGTCCTGCGCAAAACCATTATCAGCCTGCCATGCGCGTATAGCTTTACGTGAATTTGGCCCGATTTGTCCGTCAACACCCTTTGTATCATAGCCAATAGAGGTCAACTTAGCCTGTATTTTTTTGCGCTCTGAGAATGTCAGCGGGGTTTCGCCCTTCGGCCACGGCTTTTGTATGGTTTCATTGCCGTCAAAGGCATCCGCCAGACTTGTGATGCCTAAAACATAGCTTGTTGAATTATTATAGCGTTTTATCGCGTCAAAGTTCTTGAAAGTCAGAAGGGTCGGGCCTGTTTCACCCGCGGGGACTAAGAGTTTGGCATTTAAGCGGCGGGCTGCTTCTGACCAATTTCGGTTATTATAGGGCCGCACACCGATAGCTTCCCACTCTCCGACAGTTTTGCGTCGACCGTCGGCTTGGGAAAAATCAAAGCCTGTAGGCAGGACAACTTCGGCCACGACGGGTTGGTTACTTTGCCAGCCAGACCGCTTAAGATAATGTGCGGCAGAGCCGAGGGCGTCACCCTTAGAGCCCCATAAATCCTTATTGCCATTGCCGTCAAAATCCACGGCGTAATCGCGAAATGTTGTCGGTATGAATTGTGTCATACCCATGGCACCTGCCCATGAGCCGATAAGCTGCTCTGGTCTTACGGCTTTGCTTTTAAGCAAGTCTAAAGTCGCAAATAATTGCTCTTCGCCGAATTTCTGTCGTCTCCCGTCAAATGCAAAAGTCGCAAGCGCGTCAATAATATTATGGCGTCCCAATATGCGGCCATAAGAGGTTTCAAGACCCCAAATGGCCGTTAAAATCTGGCGTGGCACGCCGTAGCGGGCCTCGACCTGATCAAATGTGGCGCGTGTGTTTGCAAGTTTCGTTAGCCCCGTATCAATGCGTGATTGCGAGGCCGCCCCTTCTATATATGTCCAGACGGGTTTAACGAATTCGGGTTGTTTTTTATCGCGGTCCAGCGCGAGCGGATTGATTTGTGCGGCTGAAATCAAGCGCGTCACTTCGGCTTTATCATAGCCCTTATTAATGGCTCTTTGAATGAAATCCGTTTTCCAAGCCTTGAATTTACGTACCATATCAGGCGTCACGTCGCTGGAAACCGTGCTGGATTGTGAGGTGGCGGTAACAGTTTTTGCCGGTTTAGGGCGCGGTACGACCTCTTCTGGCGTGACAGCACAAGCTGGCAAGACAGAGGTGAGACTTATGAAAATCATTGTATAAGGTGTTAAAAATCGTACTTTCCACATGATCTTGGGCATAAACTGATTTTGTCCGCCTATCTAGAGACAAAAACAGCTAAATTAAGATTTGACTTCCCACCGACACCCACTTATATCGCATCAAATTCAAAAACCAGATAAGGTGCGTATTATGAAAGTTCGCAGCTCTTTAAAATCACTAAAAAATCGTCATCGCGATTGCCAGATTGTCCGCCGTAAGGGACGTCTTTACGTTATTAACAAGACCGATCCTCGGTTTAAGGCACGTCAGGGCTAATTCTGCGTGATTTAAGTGTGCGCTTTAGCACGCTTTTAATTTTTAAAACTGATAACGCCTCTTGTCAGATCAGACGGGAGGCGTCAGTGTATGTATATGTTTGATTATTTCCATAATAAGACATTGCGCCATTTCTGCATTTCAGCGGGTTTATTGACAATGTTGGGTGCTATTGGCCCGGTCATGTCACATGCACAAACCCTTGAGCCTGAAACACCAGTTAATCCAGAAGCTCCGAGTGTCCAAGAAGACATACCCAGCATTTTGCAGGCGCCTGATCCAGAAGATATTTCACCGCCAAAATCATTACCTGAGATATCTGATCTCTTGCGTGATAGGCTAAAATTAAGAGACGAGAGCTTACGACATGGCCAAGATGGTGAAGAGAGTGCAGGGGAGCTACCCTCACAAGATGAGGCCTTATCAAAAGGGTTTGATCTTTTAAAAAAGCCTCTGGGTTCAGAGGATGAAGCGGAGGCTATTGAAAAGCCTGATTATTCACAATTAAGCGAAGCTCAAGAAAGAGAGGTCAGGCTTGACCTCTTATTTGAGCGTCTGGGTGCGGAGGAAGATACAGAAACCGCCGGTCTGGTCGCAGAAGATATTTGGGCTATTTGGCTGGAATCCGGCTCTGCCACTGTAAATTATATATTGCGGCGCGGAACGGCTGCCCAAAAGCGCGGAGATCCTGTTTTGGCCCGCCGCATGTATGATTATGTGACCACTTTGTCGCCTGAATATGCAGAAGGCTGGTCACGGTCTGCACGTCTGGCCCTCGAGGAAAAAGACTTTAACCGGGCATTTGTTGATGTAGGGCAGGCCTTGATTTACGAACCTCGCCATTTCTACGCGCTTTGGACATTGGGGAATGTGTGCGAGCAATTAGATCTGCAATTACAGGCGCTTGAAGCCTATAAAGAAGCCAATAGGCTATATCCGGAGCTTACCGCAGTTAAGGACCGTCTATCTGTCCTAGAACAACGCGTAGAAGGGGACGTCTTATAGATTGAGTTTAGGGTCTATTTTTAACGCAAAATGCATTATATATATTGCACAACAACGCGTTAATCCCGAGTTCAGCCTAAAAAAGGTATAAACTATATGAAAATGATGAGAATTATATTGAGTCTTTTGGCGGGATGGGGCCTGACGGCCTGTCAGCCAAAGGTACAAATTCTGGCCCCCACGGAGCCAATTCGTATCGAGCTTAATGTAAAAATCGATCAGGAAGTCCGGGTCAGACTGGACGAAGATGTAGAAGAGTTAATTGCCGATAATCCGGATTTGTTCTAGGAGAAACGATATGAAGATGAAATCACTTCTCGCAAGTATAGCCGCTATAGCTGCCCTTGGCGGCGGAGCTTTGACCCTCTCTAGCCTCACGGCAGCGCCGGCATTGGCGCAATCAGGCTCAAAAGCGGTTGTCGATCAAGCTATTCGCGACGGACTCGTAGGTGAAACCGCGGCAGGTTATCTTGAACTTGTTAATGGCAATGCCTCCTCAGCGGTCGTGAATGCTATGCGCGAGATCAATATTGGCCGTAAATCCGTTTACACACGCTTGGCGCGCCAGCAAAATGTCGCTGTCGAAGTCGTTGCGGCTTTAACGGGTGAAAAACAGCTTGCCAAAGCCCTCAGAGGTTCCAAAATTATGGGTGCTGATGGGCGTTGGACGACTAAATAGTCTTTGATGTAAAATAGGCTCTATAGCCTGAGGCGAATTGATCGCATAAAAAAGGCCGCTCACTGAGCGGCTTTTTCATATTTTAAATTTGCCTTTATCAGGCTAAATTCACCTTAGCGTCTGCGCGGCTTCTTTTTCATCGGGATAAGACCCTCGATTTGAGCGCGTTTACGGGCCAGCTTACGGGCACGACGCACAGCTTCCGCTTGCTCGCGGACACGTTTTTCAGATGGCTTTTCGTAATGCTTGCGGGCTTTCATCTCACGAAGAACGCCTTCATTTTGCAGTTTCTTCTTTAAAGCGCGCAAGGCTTGGTCAACATTGTTCTGTCTGACGTAAATTTCAACCATATGGTTTCAACTCTTTTCTATAGATTATCTGGCATCTTGACCATCAAGTGCCTGAATTGAGGCGTCCTTAACGGGTCAAACCCTTAAGGTAAAGTAAGAATAGCTTGAAAACCCGTCTTTTGGACGTTTTTTGGGGCAATTATGGTGTTTATGTAACATATTTACGTCATCGGATGGGTTTTGAATGCTCTATGCTGGACGTCACTCGCAAAAAGAGTCAAACAGACTCAATATGTATGGCGAGAAAGAAAATAATATATGTTTGGTTTAAATCCTTGGATGGTTTTAGCTGTCGCTATTGTTTTCGAAGTTTTTGGTACGATTTTACTCAAGCTCTCAAATGGATTTGAAAATCTCGGCTTGGGCATTTCCGCCATAGGTCTTTACATTCTCAGCTTCTGGCTTTTTGCCCACGTTCTTAAGTTTATACCTGCGGGCACGGCCTATGCTATCTGGGCAGGGGCAGGCATAGTCTTGGTGACAGTGATTAGCGTCCTATTTTTAGGGGATAGCTTGCGGGCCGTGCAATATGCCTTTATCGGACTGATCTTGGCAGGCGTTGTGGGGTTGAATTTAACAACAAAGGTCTAATGCGATACGCCCTATCGTCAGTTTTGCGGTGATAGCCGTCAAAGATATTTTGCTAAATTAGATGCAAGCCACTATATCAGGCCTATGTTTGATGATCTGTATACGCAGGACGTGCTGGCGCTTTCCGCGACCCTCAAAAACGCCCATTTAGAGGCTCCGCATGCAAGTGCGCGCAAAGTCTCAAAGCTATGCGGGTCTTGGTTGGAAATTGATTTGAAAATTAAAGGGACGGGGCCTGATGCGCGCGTCTCTGAATGTGCGTTACGGATACAGGCTTGCGCTCTTGGCCAGGCCAGCGCTGCAATCTTGCAAGAAAATATTATCGGGGCGAGCCTGGATGAGCTGCGCGAGGCGGCCCAAACGCTTGAAGCCATGTTAAAATCAGACGAGGAACCCCCCATCGCGGCCCCCAAAGGACGGTTCGCACGTATTGAACTTTTGCGAGGCGTGCGCGCCTATCCCCCGCGCCATACCTCAACGCTTTTAGCGTTTAAAGCGGCTGTGCAGGCCTTTGAAGCAGCACTTGAACGTGTTTAAACCGCTTATCTGGATATCCGTGGCCTTACTTTGGGTCTATAAGTTGTTTATTTCACCTATTTTATATTTTTTCGGTGTGAGATGTCGTCATGAACCCTCATGTTCCACCTATTCTAAACAAGCTATTACGCGCTTTGGTTTCTGGGCTGGCGGATGGATGACGCTTGCCCGGCTGTTACGCTGTCAGCCTTTTGAAAGGCTTGGGGCAACATCGGGGGTTGATAACGTGCCCGAACAGGTTAAAAAACCGCCTATATGGGCGCCGTGGCGATACGGGTTATGGCGCGGCACAAATAGAGATTAAGTCGCAGAGATATTTATAATGGTGACACTGACATTTCCAGATGGCGCAAAACGTGATTTCGAGGCGGGTATAACCGCTTTGGCAGTAGCTAAAAGCCTGTCTAAAAGCCTCGCTAAAAAAGTTCTCGCCGCCAAGCTGGACGGTGTACTTGTCGATGCCAGCCTGCCGATCGAGGCTAATAAAAATATAGAATTGGTCACAGCCTCTGATCCAGAAGGCCTAGAACTTATTCGCCATGATTGCGCCCATGTTCTGGCCGAAGCTGTCCAAGAGCTTTTCCCGGGCACTCAGGTCACAATCGGCCCCGTTATCGAAAACGGATTTTATTATGATTTCGCCCGCGAGGAACCGTTCTCAGAGGATGATTTCGCTGCGATAGAAAAGAAAATGGCCTTTATCATTAACCGCAATGATAAATTCGAACGCCTTGTCATGGAGCGCGACGCTGCCATTAAAATATTCAAGGATATGGGTGAAGCCTATAAGGCGGAACTTATTGAAGACCTGCCCAAAGACGAGACAATCACCATTTATAAGCAGGGCAAATGGTTTGATCTTTGCCGCGGCCCGCATCTGCCTTCGACGGGTAAAGTCGGCAAGGCGTTTAAATTGATGAAAGTGGCAGGAGCCTATTGGCGCGGCGATTCAAGTAAGGCACAATTACAACGTATTTACGGCACAGCCTGGGCAACACAGGAAGAACTAGACGCCCATCTTAAGCAAATTGAAGAGGCCGAAGCCCGCGACCATAGACGGCTGGGTCGCCAGCTTGATTTGTTTCATTTTCAGGAAGAAGCTCAGGGACAGGCTTTTTGGCACGCAAATGGCTGGACGCTTTATCAGGCCTTGCAACAATATATGCAGCGCCGCCAGCGTGAATATGGCTACCAAGAAATCAAGACGCCCATGTTGATGGACCGGAAGTTCTGGGAGGCTTCGGGCCATTGGGATAAATACCGCGAGAATATGTTTGCCGCGGAAATTGCCGAAGAAGAAAAAGTTCTTGCCTTAAAGCCGATGAATTGCCCGTGCCATATTCAGGTGTTTAATCACGGACAAAAATCATATCGTGACCTGCCACTGCGCTATGCTGAATTTGGCTCTTGTCACCGTTATGAACCCTCAGGCGCTTTGCACGGTTTGATGCGTGTGCGCGGCTTTGTGCAAGATGACGGGCATATATTCTGTACGCTCGAGCAGGTGACAGATGAGGTAAAGGCTTTCACGGAATTGCTTAAAAGTGTCTATGCCGATCTCGGTTTTGATGATGTTAAAGTCAAATTCTCTACACGACCCGACATAAGAGTAGGCTCTGAAGACTATTGGGACAAAGCGGAATCCGCCCTCAAAGCAGCAGCGGATGCCTCTGGGCTGGAGGTCGAACTTAATGAGGGGGACGGTGCGTTTTACGGGCCGAAACTGGATTTTGTCCTACGCGACGCTATTGGACGAGAATGGCAGGCCGGCACGATACAGCTCGATCCGAATACACCTGAACGCCTTAAAGCGGCCTATATAGGTGAGGATGATAAAAAACATGTCCCGCTTATGTTGCACCGCGCCGTTTTGGGCAGTTTTGAGAGGTTTTTGGGCATCTTAATCGAAAACTATGCGGGTAAATTTCCTTTATGGCTCTCGCCGGTTCAAGTCGTGGTTGCCACTATCACCTCTGACGCTGATGATTATGCGCGCGAGGTTGTTCAAAAAATGCGCGACGCTGGATTACGTGTTGAGCTTGATCTGAGGAATGAGAAGATAAATTATAAGATACGGGAATTATCTGCTGAAAAGAAAATTCCAATCATTGCGGTTGTGGGCCGCAAGGAAGCTGAAGACAGTAAGGTGGCTTTGCGTCGCTTGGGCGGCCGCAATCAGGAAATAGTGGATTTAGACACTGCCTGTCGAGATTTATCCGGTGAAGCTCAGCCGCCTGACTTAAAGCGTTTATCCTAAACCATATGGCTGATACATCTTTGATTGGCGAAAAGCTTCAGATTAGATGTGTCTTTCTCATTTTAGTTCTTATGCCGTTTTTTGCGATAGCGGGCGGACGGGGTATTCCTTTGCTTGTGGCTATAGGCGGCGCTGTGTGGATGAGCCACAGCTTAAAGACTAGCTTACAAAATAGTAGCCGCAGCTATATCTTTTCTCATTATTTTTTGCAACAATCCAGATGGATATGGGGTCTCGCCGCTTTTTTGTTTTGGGCCTGTCTAAGCAATCTTTGGTCCACATATGAAAGCCCTAAATTATTAGGTAATTCTTATATTGTGGCATTTGGCGCGGTTTTATATTTCGCCTTTCACAGGCAAATTTCTTTCTGTCTTGTTAGATATCCTGGCGTGATGAAAAAAACGATATTAGGGATTACCTTATTCCTACTCGTCATTTTGTTTTGGGATATATCTACAAGTTATGGCCTCTCGCTTTTCTTTGATCCAAAATTGGAAACCGAAACAGTGGAGAAGAAAGAACTCGACCTCATCCAGAACACGAGTAACGGTATAACCACTCTGGCTATATGGCTGCCCGCCGCTTTGATGATTTTAGTCACGCAATTTCGTCGGGGTTGGTGGCTTGCTATAGCTCTTTTTTTTGCAGCTATTTATACGGCCTATCTGGGGCAGATGGATAGTGCTCTTATCGCGATGGTTCTCGCCATTATTGTTATGGGGCTGGCATATTACTGGCCGCTCATCATGACAAAACTTGTCATCCTTGCAGCTATGATAAGCTGGATTGCGGCTCCGATATTGGGCTATATCTTTACGAACTTACCGCAAGTCCAACAAAGCGCTTTGCCCAAATCATGGGAGCATAGGGCAAAAAAATGGGCCTATGTGTCTGAGAAAATCAAAGAACATCCGGTATTAGGACACGGCTTTGATATGTCCCGGAGTTTCAAAGATCTTATTGAGAATAATGAACGCTTAGAGGGCCTGCAAATCCTGTCTTTACACCCCCATAATGCAGGCTTGCATATCTGGCTTGAAACTGGACTGATTGGTCTATGTCTGGTCATTATAACGCTCTATTTGCTGGGCAAGCATCTCACGGAGCATATCAGGCGCAATAGGTTATACGCCGTCATGCTGTGCGGATTTATGATCACGGTTATCATTATCGCCAATATTAGTTACGGGGTTTGGCAAGAATGGTGGTGGGCGTCTATCATTTACGCAGCTGCTTTTTCGAAACTTAATCTATCAAAGTCTGGGGATGGGGATAAGATCGCATTTTAGTTGGGCGGCGTTTCAGGGGGCGGGCAGGGATCAGCCCGCAAAATCGCTATTTCCACCTCTTTGCCCTTTGAATAATTCAGGCCTTTGACAATATCCAATTCCGTCCAGCAAAGATTATTTTTAGACCCAGCACTGACGGCTTCTATCATCAGCTCGCGCGTCTGGTCAGATTTTCGGTCCAGCAATAATATAGATTTAGGGGCAAGGGACGCGGAATATAAATCGACTTGATCGCCCAGTCGCGTGCTCTTGCCGAAATGATAGATCAGGCTGGGCTCAGTATAATGGGGCGAATAAATTATCTCTCCGCCATTAATCGGCATTTTGATATTATGGCGCGTAAAACTTTTCTGGATGTTTTGCGTCACCAAGAGGGTTTCAAGTGAGGGTAAAACATGATGATAAGCCGTCCCGCTTAAGGGTATAGCGGAAGCTAACATGGCTATAAAAGCCAGAGCTGCTCTGCCTGTCCAAAGGCTAAAGGCGGCAATCAGGGCCAATAATAAGCTTACCCCCGCAATAAGGAAAAGACTTCGCGGTTCTGGCCCGTAAAGCGTTTGAACAATAAGCAGGGCCGTGCAGATCAAGACTGAAATGACGAGAAATATAAAGCTGCTAACCCTGCGGCTGGTTTTAAACTCGTCAACATAAAGCAATGCCATAGCCGCCCCGCCGCTCATAATCGCAAGGGCTGGAAATAAGGGCAGGCTGTAATGGGTCAGTTTTGTGGGTACGATTTCAAGGATAATCCAGAACGGGATAACCCAGCACATCTGTAATCTGATAAGTCTTTGCGTGGCGCTATTGGCCTCGCCGTCTTGTTTTAGGCCGCGATAGGCAAAGACAAATCCGGGCAGTAAAAACAGGCAGGCCGGCCAGAACATAACCCAGAGAGTTGCCGCGTAATAACCCGGTGGGCCGCTATGTTTTTCCTGAGAGCTGGCGATTTTATTGCCGAAATCTCCAATCAGGGCGTCTTTGAAAAACTGCCCCTGTGTTTCTTGCCAGATCATAACGGCCCAAGGCATAACGATAAGAAGGCACAGGACAGGCCCGAGCCAAAAGCCTACGACGCGCATCCAGCTTACATCCCGCTCCCAGACCGCGAGGCTGATGAGTGTTAAGACAATAATGGCCAGCAATATAGGGCCTTTGAGTAATAGGGAGAGACCAATGGCTATCCAAAAAATCAAGCTCGCTCGCCTTGCGCTATTTTTAGGGTCATCTCGTAAGGTGGCGATGCGCATTTTATGGATAGCCCCAAGAGCCAAAGCAGATAGGCCGCAAAGCAGGGCATCGGTTTTGGCAATATGGGCCTCAAAGACAAGGGCCAGTGTGACGCCCAGTAAGGCCGCGCTCATAAGGGCTCCGCGACGCCCGATCATGGAGGCTGCGCACCAATAGTTCGCGAGTATTGCAAGCAAAGCGCCAATAACAGACGGTATACGCTGAACCCAAATGTCACGTTTTTCAGGTGAGGAGAGGGTTTTAAGCGCAAGAGATTGTAACCAATATATACCTGCGGGTTTCTTATTTCTGGCGCGGTCTTGAAAGCGAATATTGATATAGTCCCCGGTCTCGACCATTTGCTGGCTGGCTTGGGCAAAACGCGCTTCATCGCGGTCTATCACAGGGAGTTTAGCCAGCCCGGGCAAGGCCATAACCAAGACAAGCAGCATAAGAAGGCAAATATGCTTTAAGGTTCTAAATTTATAGGGAGGGTGAGCATCCATCGGGCTAAGTTTAGCGCTTAGCGCGTAATTTAAAAGAACAAACTTGAGCCCGCTTTAATTGCAATGCAGTTATAGGCATGCAAAGAGAGCCGCGAAAAGAACACAAGCGTTCTAGAAATTAGAGCCAAGATAAGGGTTTGGAAAATTATGTCGCGCGAGACATCTAAATCTGTGACTGACTTAAAGTTAAGCGTCGTAATACCCGTTTATAACGAAGCTGAGAATGTGGCTTTGCTGGCGCTCGAAATCAGGCAAGCCTTAAAGGGGCTTTTTTATGAGATGATTTTTGTTGATGATGCCAGCACGGATGAGACAGTATTGAAATTACAGGACTTAAAGACGGAGTTTGCGACTTTGCGTGTGATTTCCCATCGTAAAAATTCAGGTCAATCCCGCGCTTTGCGTACAGGCATATTGACGGCTAATGCCCCGATCATTGCCACGCTGGACGGTGACGGACAAAACGACCCCGCAGATATTCCCACTTTATATAACGCTCTTATGCGCGAATCTGCTCCCGGCAATCTTGCCATGATAGGGGGGCGGCGCGCCAAACGAGCTGATAGTCAGGCTAAAAAACTGGGTTCAAAAATTGGCAATAGTGTTCGTAAAGGCCTGTTAAAAGACGGCGCGGATGATACGGGATGCGGGCTTAAAGTTTTTAAGCGCGAGGCCTTTTTACGCCTTCCTTATTTTGATCATATGCACCGCTATATTCCGGCGCTCATGCAAAGGGAGGGCTATGGGTGTGAATATCTCGATGTCAATCACCGTCCGCGTCAGTTCGGCAATTCCAAATATAGCAATCTTGGCCGCCTGATCGTGTCACTGGCGGATTTACGCGGGGTTATGTGGCTAAGACGCCGCGCGCGTAATCCTCAAGGCTGGGACGAATTATAAGCGCGAATCTAATAGGTGATGCCTGCCTATTGCAGTATCTCATAGGTCAGATTGACGGTCACGGATAATGTCTGCTCGCCAGCCGCAACAGGCGTTGGGGCTGCATCGGCTGCAAAAGATGCGGCGCGGGCAAATTGCGGTTGGGGGATATATCCGCCGCGAGAATTTTCACTAATACTTTTGAGCTTTCCAAGGCGCACGCCAGCGGCTTTTGCCATAGCTTGCGCTTTTTCGCGCGCATCTTTAATCGCCTGAGTGCGCGCTTCGGCCTTGGCGGCATCCGGTTCTTTAATCGAGAATTTTACGCCGTTTATATTATTGACCCCGGCGGAAACTAAAGCATCGAGCATGGGGCCGACACCCTCGAGATTTTCCGTCTTGGCCGAAACAGTATTACGGGCTTCATAGCCTTCAATTTTAGGGGCGCGGCGGTCTTTGTAATTATAGCGTGGAGACAAAGAAAGCTGAGAAGTTTGAATGTTTTTTGCCAATATACCGGCCTCTTGAAGGGCCTCGAAAACAGTATTCATTTTGGCGCTATTGGCCGCCATGGCCCCGCCTGCCGTTTCGGATTGTGTGACGACCCCGGCCGAGACAGACGCGGTATCGGGAGCTTGTGATGTTGTAGCGGTAGCCGAGACGGCTATTTGAGGGGCAGTTTCATTACTGGCAATAATGTGACTGGGGGCGCCGAGGTTACAGCTCACCAGTAAGCTCGTGCTTGCGAAGATCAAGATATTACGTCTGAACCTATTGTATTTCTGTATAATTGCCATGTTATTACCCTCTATAAAAACGTCTATTTGCGGCGCAGCTATGGGTTAAATTATAGGTACTAAACACCAAAATAGCAATTATGATCAAAGTAAGCGCAGGGGGCAGCTCTATATCTTTAGCTGATTTAGGCGACACATACTTGCAAGCGAGGTTTGAATTGTTCAAAAGATAGATATGCCAGCGCGAAAAACACCCTCTAAAAATACTAAAAAATCCCGCAAGGTTGTTCAGAGAAAATCTGAGAGTAAATCCAAACCGGAGCCTAGAGGTTGGAGATCGGATATTGAGCATTTGCGTGCCCGTGAAAGTCTGGCAGAAAAAATGGGCGGTGAAGAGAAAGTCGCCCGTCAGAAAAAACGCGGTAAGCTCACCGCACGCGAGCGCATATATGGTCTGCTTGATAAAGATAGTTTTCGCGAAATTGGCAAGATAGCCGGTGCGAGCACATATAATGAAGCGGGGGTTTTAAGTACATTCACCCCGTCCAATTTTATATTTGGTCGCGGCGATATTAATAATCGTCCGGTTGTGGCCAGTGCTGATGATTTTACCGTTAGGGGCGGGGCGTCGGACGCGGCGATATACCGGAAATTTATCATGGCCGAGAAAATGGCCCATGAAATGCGTTTGCCGCTTATTCGCATGATTGACGGCACAGGCGGTGGCGGCTCTGTCAAAATGTTGGAAGATATGGGCTTTACCTATGTCCCCGCAGTTCCGGGTTGGGAGGATATTACCAAAAATCTCGATACTGTGCCTGTCGTGGCTCTCGCCCTTGGTCCAACGGCAGGCTTGGGCGCGGCAAGGGTTGTGGCCAGCCATTATAGCGTCATGGTCAAAGGGCTCTCGCAGCTTTTTACAGCAGGCCCTGCCGTTGTCGCGGCTTTGGGTGAACATCACGACAAGGAAGGCCTTGGCGGCTCGGAAATCCATACGCGTAACGGCGTGGTAGATGATGAGGCAGCAAGCGAAGAAGCGGCTTTTGATATGGCGCGGCGCTTTCTCTCCTATCTACCGGATTATATGGGCGCGCCTTTAGTGCGCGGCCCGAATACGGACCCTATCACGCGCGCAGAAGAAAGCCTTATTGATATTGTGCCGCGTGATAAGCGCCAAGCCTATAATATGCGCCGTATATTGGAAGCGGTAGCAGATAAGGGTAGTGTATTTGAAATGGGTCAGCGCTGGGGACGCGGCGTGATTACGGCCTTTGTCCGCTTGGACGGCTGGCCTGTGGCCGTGCTGGCCTCTGATCCAACCTTTATGGCGGGGTCGTGGACGGCGGACGGGTCGGATAAAGCCCGTCGGTTTGTGGAACTGGCAGAAAAATTCGGCCTCCCCCTTATTCATCTTGTCGATAATCCGGGCTTTCAAATCGGGCTTGAAGCCGAGAAAGCTGCCACGATAAGGCGCGGCGTTGATGCAATGATGGGGATTTATAAAGCCACTATTCCGTGGGCTTCGATTATTATTCGTAAAGCTTACGGTGTGGCGGGCGCGGCGATGTCAAATCATGCGCGCTTCCAGTACCGTGCAGCCTGGCCCAGCGGGGATTGGGGGTCACTGCCGATCGAAGGCGGGGTCGAGGTCGCCTATCGAGCCGAGCTTGAAAAATCGAAAAATCCGGACGCAACTTTGGCCGAGATCAAGGCGAGATTAGAAAATGTGACCTCTCCGTTTCGTACGGCCGAGAAGTTCCTGATAGAAGATATTATTGATCCGCGCGAAACCCGTACTAGGCTCTGTGAATTTATCGCACTGGTTATGCGGTAATTTTTTAAATTTGCGCTTTGCGATATGCCAATGACGCGTTATACACCGCGCTTGACCAATGGGGGGATAGCTCAATTGGTTAGAGCCACCGGCTCATAACCGGTTGGTTGGGGGTTCAAGTCCCTCTCCCCCTACCACTCACCCGCAGCTAAACGACCACCAATTCAGGGGTTATGAACTAGTCCCGTACTTTCAGGGGTTTAGCGGGTATATTGTTGGATATGGTGGTGAGGGGAGAGACGGAATTGGCCAGATATAGGCCGATTTACCTCAAAGTCTCTACTCGCGATTTTGGAGACCAATCCGTTTGGAGATGAGGGGAAGCTTTACGCGAATCCGAGCAAGGTTTTCTGGCGTGACCAGTCATGTGGTAGCTTGGATGCCTGACGCATCAGAGTATTTGCCGTGAGGTCAATCGGTTGCTCTCCGGCCAAGATGGCTCGAACAATATCTGGAGCTAAGAAGGCGAGTTTCAGAATGCGGCTGACATCTCCGCGATCCAGTTTTTCTCGAGTGGCAAGATCTTTCTGACTTTCTATTTTACCATCTCGAAGTTCTATCCACCATGATCGTGCCTTAGCAATCAGTTTGATGAGTTCGATATCAGGCTCGTCTTGGAGTTTGCCTCCAATGACTAGTTTGGTCTCAACGCCCCGACGCTTGATGGAGAATGGTGTGGAGATAATGAAGTGATCGGATGTTAGTGCTAGAAAATCAAAAGGCTCGGTTTGCATAGTCAGCTTGATTGACTTCGGTCCGATGTGAACTGTGTTGAGTAAACTAATCAACGCCTGTCGCCTAAGATCGGATGATGGGTTCTCCATCTGACGATTAAAAGTTCGTTGAAGTTCCTTAATTTGTTCGAGATGTTGCGGTGTCTTTGCGTTGGTTTTCAGTCCGTCTAGGAATGAGATTGTTTGCGCGCCGACTAGTTTCTCAACCTCTGTCTGACGTCAGCGCATGTGTCTCAGATTTAGGTCTGGGCTAAGAGAGACTTTCAGCAATATTATCAAATGAATATCTCTTAAGCGCCCTTAAAGCTTTGTATTCCGGCTCGATGTAATAAGCACGGCTAGGAATGACTTAGCCCTTTTTTGTTGAGGGAGCGCCCCGTTTTTCCCCTCACCTATAGTGGTACTTGTCATGCGGCGGGCAAAAAACTACCATATGGTAGTTTGAGCAGTAAATCTGTTCAATAAGGGGACAAAAGTGCAAAATTTATGGGAAACTCTGGATAATGTATTAGCTCAAGCAACGCAAAATGCGGTGCATTGGGAGAAGGCCTGCAATCTAATAGTCGAGATTTTTGGAGCCGGTGGCGTGATTTTTGCGCCAACTGATCCCACATTTCGGGGACAATGGATGTCTTGTTCAAGTGGTTTGAAGGCCACCTTACCAGAGTATTTGGCTGGAGGTTGGCATCTGAATGATTCCCGTGAGGAGGTCACAAAGCTTGTTATTAAGAATGGGTATGCCACGGATGCGGATATTTTTCCCGACAAAGCGGCCCGATTTGAGATACCCATATATAAGGAGTTTCTCTGTAAGCATAATTTTGGGGTTTTAACTGGACTCAAAGTTATGACACCAAATGGCTATTGGTGCTTATTTATTCACTTCGCGAATGATCATCCTGGAATCGATGATATGCAAATTCGTAAACTCGAAAAACTACGTTTGATACTGGAGGCAGCCTGCATTGAGGCTTATAAAACAGCTCTAAATAAAATCTCACAATTTGCTGAATTTTTTAACGCGGCTCAATCCGAAGTTTTCGTTCTTGATGCTCAGGGTGATCAAACTCTGCGGATGAACCAATTTGGAAAATTGATTAACGAGACGGGTGTTCGCAGCTTATTACCTCCGGATCTAAAGCAACAAATGGGCAAAGAGTTAATCGAACTGTGTTCAAGCAATCAAGATTTGTCCTTAAGTACGTCTTATAGTTTTCATAATGACAACCAACTTATCACGGTTTTAATAGTACAAGCTCCAAAGAACCTGAGACATTTTTTCATGCCCTTTAAAGTCTGTGCCATTCGAACGGTTTGCAGCGATATGCAGGCATATAGACTAAAAAAACTTCGTGAAGAGTATAGTCTAACAGAATCTGAATCTATGACTCTCGAGCTTTTATCCGCGGGAAAAAAATCTCAAACCATCTCATCTTTACTTGGGGTAAAGCCATCCACTGTTCGTCAACGCCTTAAGGGGATTTATGCAAAGACCAATGTATCCAGTCAGGTAGAATTAATTGCCCTATACAATCAGCTGTAAAAAGCTCAAAAGTTTAGAGTTATATGCTCTTTAATGCCCAGCTCCGAAACGCCCTAATTTTACACCGTAATCAACTGCGAGTGCATAATCTGGATCATCTTCGGAATCGACAATTAACTGACCGGCCCGCTTTAACAATCCGTGGCAATCCTTACTTAAGTGACGCAATCGAATAGCTTTGCCGGATTGAGTGTATTTGGTGGCGATATTTTCAATGGCTTGTAGGGCTGATTGATCGACAACACGCGAGCGGTTAAAATCAATTACCACATTATCGGGATCGTCACTGACGGTGAAAAGCTCTGAAAACCCTTCCACAGACCCAAAAAAGAGCGGGCCGTCTATGTGGTAGATTTTTGTATTTCCATCCGTTTCGGTATGCGCATTGATCCGGCGGGCATTATTCCACGCATATGCCAGCGCAGATACAATAACACCGACAACGACGGCAACAGCCAGATCATGCCAAACAGTTACAAGCGTTACGAGGATAATGACAAGTGCATCAAGTTTTGGGATGCGCGTCATGATCGTGAGTGATTGCCATGCAAATGTCCCAATAACGACCATGAACATTACGCCGACGAGGGCGGCTAGCGGGATTTGTTCAATTACAGACGACGCAAAAAGAATGAAAAAGAGCAAAAACAAAGCTGCGGATATACCCGAGAGGCGCGTGCGCCCACCCGACTTAACATTAATCATGCTTTGGCCGATCATGGCACATCCGCCCATGCCACCAAAAAAACCTGTGACGGTATTGGCCACGCCTTGGGCGATGCATTCTTGTGACGCGCCGCCGCGTTCTTCTTTTATTTCTCCGATCAGGTTTAACGTTAATAAGCTCTCGATTAAGCCAATCGCGGCCAGGATCACGGCGTAAGGAAGGATAATTGAAAAGGTCTCGTAAGTGAAAGGCACAGCTGGCATGTGAAAGGGGGGTAAGCTGCCTTTAATCGATTCGAGATCACCTACACGCGGCACGTCAAGGCCTAAGCCAATCACTAGGATTGATACAATCCCGATACCGGCCAGCGGAGCCGGAATAAATTTGGTAATCTTAGGGGTCGCCCAGATGATGGCCATTGTCAGTGCGACAAGGCCAAGCATTAAAATGAGGGGTGTACCTGTCATCCATGTGCCGTGGAGCATGGTAAAGGGGCCGTGATGCTCGTCTACGGGGGCTGGCGCTGTCTGGAATTGGGTAAGTTGTGCTAGGAAAATAACAATCGCAAGGCCGTTGACAAAACCCAGCATAACGGGATGGGGGACGAGGCGGATAAATTTACCCAGCCTAAAAATCCCTGCCAACATTTGTAAAATACCCATCAGGACAACTGTGGCAAATAAATATTCAACCCCGTGTTGGGCGACCAGTGCAACCATGACAACAGCTAAGGCCCCCGTAGCCCCAGAGATCATGCCCGGACGCCCGCCGATTAAGGCGGTGATCAATCCGACGATAAAGGCTGCATATAGCCCCACAAGGGGGTGCACCCCTGCGACAAAGGCAAAGGCTACGGCCTCGGGCACTAAGGCGAGCGCAACTGTGAGGCCGGCCAAAAGCTCAGTCTTGGTACGGTTGAAATTGAACGTCAAAGGGCCTGTGCGTTGACGAGCCGGAATAGTGATGTTGTTAGCAAAATTTGACAGAGAAGAACGGATCACGCGTGTGTAGCCTTATATAGAATTTGACAGGATGATGTAAGGTATAAATCTTAATGAAAAACACTTTGCGCAGGCTGGTATTGTCACATTAATTTGTGGTTTTCAACATGTACTACCAGTCATATTTTGCAAACCGTGGGGTAAGTTAGTTTCTATCGAATATAGACGCTTGGCATAGTGGAAAGCTGTCGCTTAAAATCAATGAGTGAGTTGTACAAACTCACTATTTCCCTAGACATAAATCAAGGACAAATTATGTGAGTGAGACACACAAAAAAGCCCGCACATGGCGGGCTTAAATTGAATAGAGTGTGAAGTTTTATTTCTTCAGCAGATCACGGATTTCTGCAAGGAGTACTTCATTAGCAGGCGGGGCTTCTGGAGCTTCTGCCTCAGCTTTTTTCGCCTTGTTCATGCCTTTGATCATCATGAATAGGACCCATGCTAGGATTAAGAATGCGATCATGGCGTTGATGAATGAACCATAGCTAATTGCTGAACCAGTTCCCTCAATAACAGCACCAGCTGCATCTGTTTGCGCAGGTGTGAGTACGATTTGCTTGGCGCTAAAGTCCAATCCACCACTAAAGTGGCCGATTACTGGCATGATAACATCTTCAATGAGTGATTTAATCACAGTGCCAAAAGCACCGCCCATTATGATACCCACTGCCATGTCCATCATATTGCCGGCCATTGCAAATTCTTTAAATTCGGAAATCATTCCCATGATTTTTCCCCTTATTGTTACTAAAGTGTCTAAAACGACAACATCTTACTGCCATAAGCTTTGATTCGCGTCAATCTCTGGATACGGTAGAAAAATTCTATAGTTTGAGGGACTTAGCTTCTGTTGAAGCTATCTATTTTGTGCGTGTCGCGTCAATACGGGCTTTAAGCTCTTTTCCTGTACGGAAAAAGGGGACATGTTTCTCTGGAATAGAGACAGAACTTCCTGTGCGCGGATTGCGTCCTGCACGGGCTTTGCGGTAACGTGTCGAGAAGGCACCAAAGCCGCGTAATTCCACACGGGCACCTTTTTCTAGAGTTTGGGTAATCGTTTCAAGCACAACTGACACAACCCGTTCTATATCGCGTCGCGTAAGATGCGGATTTTCTTCATGAAGTGTATCGATTAACTCTGAACGCAGCATGGAGGCAATAAACCCATATTCAGATATATAGTCAATACAAAATCAATAAAAAACCCTGCCGAAGCAGGGTTAAATGATTGAATGTGATCGTGAAATACGCCTTATTGGTCGCCTTTTAAAGCAGCTCCAAGAATATCGCCCAGTGAAGCACCGGCATCTGTAGATCCGTATTGTTCCACGGCTTCCTTCTCTTCGGCAATTTCCAAAGCCTTGATAGAGAGCGTATATTGACGCTTAGCTCTGTCAGCCTTGACGATACGGGCATCGACCTTATCGCCTACAGCAAAGCGCTCTGGGCGTTGCTCTGATCTTTCGCGAGAGAGATCAGATTTACGGATAAAGGCTTTTGTTTCTTCGCCTTCTTCACCAAAGGTGACTTCAATACCGCCACTATTGACCTCTGAGACCGTACAGGTAACCGTTGCACCGCGATTGGCACCTGTCGGGGCCGAACCTTTGGTAAGCTGTTTGATACCCAGTGAAATGCGTTCTTTTTCAATATCGACTTCAAGGATTTTGGCTTCAACTGTGTCGCCTTTTTTATAGTCTTGCAGGGCCTCTTCACCAGATTTCTCCCATGACAGGTCTGATAAATGCGCCATGCCGTCTATATCGCCGTCCAGTCCGATAAATAGACCAAACTCGGTCACAGAGCGAACTTCGCCAGTGATATTGGAACCGATCGGGAATTTCTCTGTAAAGCTATCCCAAGGATTATCCTGACATTGCTTGATGCCCAGTGAAATACGTCGCTTTTCTTCGTCCACTTCAAGAACCTGAACCTGCACTTCTTGTGAGGTTGAGACAATTTTGCCCGGATGGATATTTTTCTTTGTCCAGCTCATTTCAGAGACATGGACAAGGCCTTCAACGCCTTCTTCCAGCTCAATAAAGGCACCGTAATCCGCAATATTAGTGACAGCACCTGTGTGGCGTGACCCGATTTGATACTTCGCTGCTGCGGCTTTCCACGGATCGTCTTGTAATTGCTTAATGCCAAGAGAGATACGTTGTGTCTCTGGATTAATACGTACGACTTTGACTTTAACCGTATCACCAACAGATAAGATCTGGCTTGGATGCGAAATCCGGCGCCAAGACATATCCGTAACATGCAGAAGACCGTCAATACCGCCAAGGTCGACAAAGGCACCGTAATCGGTGATGTTTTTAACAACACCTTCTCGTGTTTCGCCTTCTTGTAACTGTCCGACGAGCTCGGCGCGTTGTTCAGCGCGGCTCTCTTCGAGAATGGCCCGACGTGAGACAACGATATTGCCACGTGCGCGGTCCATTTTTAAAATCATGAAAGGTTGTTCTTGGTTCATAAGCGGGCCGACATCTCTGACGGGGCGAATATCAACCTGAGAGCCAGGCAAGAAGGCGTTTATGCCGCCAAGATCAACGGTGAAACCACCTTTAACGCGCCCAACAATGGCGCCCTGCACAGGCTCTTCTTTTTCGAAGAACTTGGCCATTTTAATCCAGCTTTCTTCGCGGCGGGCTTTATCGCGCGAAAGAACAGCGTCGCCAAGGGCATTTTCAATACGCTCAAGATAAATATCGACATCATCGCCGACTTTGACAGGCTCATCACTGCCAGGTGTGTAAAATTCGCGAAGCGGGATACGGCCTTCTGTTTTTAGGCCAACGTCAATAATGACATTATCTTTTTCAATTGCGGTCACGCGACCTTTTACAACAGAGCCTTCTGACATGCTGTTCGTCTCGACGGACGCTTCAAACATGGCGGCAAAATCATCAGTGGTGGGATTGAGGGTGTCTTGAGCTGCGCTCATGGGTTACTCCAAAATAAGTTCCGGCCGACAGGTTGTATCCTGCGGTCTGGCCCAGCCAATCCGGGCCTCTTAAAATGTTCGGTGTTAATTGAGTGGGTTTTAAAACCCTGATACTGTTTTCACGTCAGTAGCGTCGAACGCGCGCGATATAGACCATTCAATTTCAAAGCGCAAGTTATGAATTTAGGAAGAAAACTGCAATCTATGCGCATAATTATCAAATAGCGCCTAGTCGAATCGTCAAAACCCTTTAGATTGTATCTCAAATGACTAAACTGGTCCGGACTGGCTAAAGTATAAAGGCACATTATGGCGAATGAAACAGTATTGGAGCGTTTGTGGGAAATGGCGCCAATATTCACTGAGCAAACGCCGCATGCCAAAGAACTGGGTATTAAGTTTATCTCCGTTGATAAAGGCCAAGCCGCTATGTCTTTGCCTTATGACAGCAAGCTGATCGGCAATCCGAAAACGCGGGTTATTCACGGCGGGGCCGTTACGACTTTACTTGATCAGGTTTCGGGTTTGGCCGCTATTGCCGGCTTTGATACGATAAATACTGTGGCGACATTAAACCTAAGCATTGATTATATGCGGGCCGCCAAGCCGGGTGAAACCATTATTGCCAAAGCCCATTGTTATAAGGTGACGCGCTATATCGCCTTTGTGCGAGGCGTGGCCTATGAACTGGATGAGGATGATCCTGTCGCAACCAGTCAGGCGACATTTATGATTAATTCCGGAAATGTAAAACCCAAAGCCAAGACGGATAAAACCGGAACGGATGGCGCGCCAAAGTCACAGGGGCGTGACGGATGAGCAAACCAGATTTTGATATTGCCGAGATTGAGCAAAAAATATCGCGTATAGCCTATGCTAAAATGCTTGGGGTAAAGCCGCTTATAATGGACGGGGCGTTTACACTGGTTCTGCCTTATACGGATAATAAGGTCGGTAATCCGCTGATTAAAGCCTTACACGGAGGCGCGATTGGTGGATTTATGGAGATCACGGCGATCTCTCAATTAATACTGGATGAAAAATTTACGGCCTTACCCAAGCCCATCGGTATTAATATAGACTATCTTCGGCGTGGAAAACCCGTCGATACTTATGCAAGGGCTTTGGTATTTAAACAGGGCCGCCGTGTGTCCAATGTCAGGGTCACGGCCTGGCAAGAAGATATAGATAAGCCCATTGCGGCCTTACATGGACATTTCTTGGGTAAGGATATGGAGGGGTAGCGTCCTTAAACATTTGGAGAGTGAAAATATGTCTACGCTGCACACTTCTCACACTTCTCTGACCCGTCAATACGTTTTTACCCAGAGCTGGCCGATTATGCTGGCTAATGCGGCGGCCCCTATGGTGGGGTTAGTCGATACATTTGTGATTGGCCGTTATGTCTCTACCTCGGCCTTGGCCGGCATTGGGCTGGGGGCTGTTATTTACGGGATTGTGTATTGGGGCTTTGGTTTCCTGCGCATGAGTACGGCTGGGCTGGCCGCGCAAGCTGACGGGGCGGGTGATCAAAGTGCGGTGCAGGCGCATTTGGCTCGCGCTGTGCCCTTGGGTTTTGCGATTGGCCTTATTGTGCTGGTTTTACAGAGCCTGCTCCTATTGCTGGCCTTTAAAATTTACACCGCCAGTGCGGATATAGAAATGTCGGCGGCGACATATATATCGGCGCGCCTTTGGGGTTTGCCTGCCACATTATCTTCGATTGCCTTAATGGGATGGTTTGTGGGCTTGGGGCGTGCCAAGCGGGCCTTGCATATGCAAATTGTCTTAAATGTGGTGAACCTGATATTATCGCCGCTTTTTGTGATTGTGTTTGGCTGGGGTTTATACGGTGTGGGTATAGCTTCTGCCATTGCTGAATGGGTGGGGCTTTTTGCAGGTCTGGCTTTGGCCTTAAACGAAATTCGCAGACGGGGTGGGGTGCGACGCGAAGCCTTAACCAAAGACGCCTTAATGGATAAAGCCGCGCTCTCAAAACTAGGCGTGACGAATGGTAATATCTTTATCCGCACAATGGCGCTGACTGTCGGGTTTAATTTTTTTGGTAATGCAGCGGCCACGCAAGGTGAGGTGTTTTTGGCGGGCAATCATATTCTCATGCAATTTATTACCATGATCGCGCTGATACTGGACGCCTTTGCCCATACCGCAGAAGCCGTAACGGGTGCGGCCTTTGGGGCCAAAGATAGGGTCAGGTTTAACCGTGCTGTCAGATTGACCACAGAATTCTCAGCCGCCTTTGCCTTGATAACTGGCGCGGCGACCATAATTTTAGGCCCATTTGTGATAGAGCTGCTAAGCTCTGATCCGCTGGTTCAAGAAAGTGCACGGCGATATCTGCCATTTTGTGCTTTGGCACCCATTCTTGGTTTCGCGGCGTGGCAATTTGACGGCATATTCATCGGGACAACCCAGACACGGGCTATGCGCAATGCCGGTATAGCTGCGGTCATTATCTATATAGGCGCACATTATATATTGGAGCCACGTTTTGGCGGGCAGGGGCTTTGGGCTGCCTTTTTAATCTATTATATTGCCCGCGCGCTTACCCTCATGGTATATTATCCCTCTATCACACGTCAGTTGGATAAGATTTAGACCTGTTTCCATGCTTCTTTTGGAAAACACCCCCGCGACAAACTGATACGCCCTAACTTGTCTCCTCGTCATTGACTTCGCGCCGTAGAAAGTTAGTTTGCGTCTAACTAAAAAGGATAAGTGATATGGCAAGTAAATGGTCTGACGCGCGCCCCATGGCGCCCCATCTACAAATATGGCGGTGGCACCCGGCCATGTTAAGCTCTATCTTGCACCGGGCCAGTGCCATTATATGTTATATTGGTCTGATAAAAGTGGCGATTGGTGCCCTTTTACTCGCGACTACACACCGTCTCCCACTGGAAGGTCTAATCTATAGCCCTTTAGGGGCTATCGGATTGTTTGTCTTTCTTTTCGCCTTTATTTTTATGGCGCTGGCGCAACTCCGTCACGGTATTTGGGATAGTGGTAAAATGCTGGACCCGGATAAGAATAATAGTCTGTCATATATCATGATCTTCGTGTCTTTGGCGTTGGCACTTATCTTGACCCTTCTTGCAACGGGAGTGATCTAATGGCTAGCGGAGCGACACATCATAAGCTGCACGGCCTTTTAGGTTGGGGCGTTATTATCGGATTACCCTTTGTAATTTGCAGCGCGGTGAAGGCAATCAGAGGCCAAACAGCCGGACTTGTTGACTGGTTGTCTGGCACGGCAGGCGGGTTGGGTTTTATGGCCTTTTTCACGGCCGCTATCTGGTATTGTAAATTGGAATTTGATGAAGTCATTATGGATTATTTCGATGGTGGCTTAAAATCATTCGCCTTATTGGCAAACCGTATCGTCTCATTACTTGTCTGGTTAATTGCGGCATATGCAATCGCCAAACTCGCTTTTCTAGGATAATTACCCATGACAAAATGGATTGATCATACATATGATGTTGTTGTTATTGGTGCGGGCGGATCAGGCCTGCGCGCAACATTAGGCGCGGCGCAAGCAGGTTTGAAGACGGCTTGCGTGACCAAGGTTTTCCCGACGCGCTCACACACGGTTGCCGCACAAGGCGGCATTGCAGCCTCTCTGGGGAATATGGGTCCGGATGATTGGCGCTGGCACATGTATGATACGGTCAAAGGTTCTGACTGGCTGGGCGATCAGGACAGTATTGAATATCTCTGCCGCGAAGCCCCCAAAGCGGTTTATGAGCTTGAAAATTGGGGCATGCCTTTCTCGCGTAATGAAGACGGCAAAATTTATCAGCGCCCCTTTGGCGGCCATACAACCGAATTTGGCGAAGGCCCGCCCGTGCAGCGCACATGTGCCGCAGCTGACCGGACAGGTCACGCTATGTTGCATACTTTATATGGGCAATCCTTGCGCAATAATGCCGAGTTTTTTATCGAATATTTCGCCCTTGATCTGATCATGGAAGACGGCGTTTGCCGCGGTATGACAGCTTGGAAGCTGGATGATGGTACACTCCATCGTTTCCGCGCCCAGACTGTTATCTTGGCGACAGGCGGTTATGGCCGTGTGTTTTTCTCGGCTACGTCTGCCCATACATGTACTGGCGACGGTAATGCGATGGTTCTACGGGCTGGCTTGCCAGTGCAAGATATGGAGTTCATCCAGTTCCACCCTACAGGGATTTACGGGGCCGGTTGTCTGATTACAGAAGGTGCGCGCGGTGAGGGCGGCTATCTGACAAATTCTGAAGGGGAGCGTTTCATGGAACGCTATGCCCCGAGCGTGAAAGATTTGGCTCCGCGTGATATGGTGAGCCGGGCTATGGTTATGGAAATTCGCGAAGGACGCGGGGTTGGTAAGGACAAGGATCATATTTTCTTACATCTTGACCATCTTGATCCCAAAATTCTCGCAGCCCGTCTGCCGGGTATTTCCGAGACGGCTAAAATATTCTCCGGCGTTGATGTCACTAAGGAACCTATTCCGGTTCTGCCGACCTGCCATTATAATATGGGCGGTATCCAGACAAATTACCACGGAGAGGTCTTGACCAAAAAGGGCAAAAACCCTGATGCGGTGGTCAAAGGCTTAATGGCGGTTGGCGAAGCGGCGTGTGTGTCTGTGCACGGGGCAAACCGTCTTGGCTCTAATTCACTGATTGATCTTGTCGTCTTTGGCCGGGCTGCAGGTCTGCGCTGTGGTGAAGTTCTCACGCCTAATCTGGAGCAAAAGCCACTCGCCGCAAATGCGGGCGAGGCGTCTATTGCGCGTCTAGAGAAGTTCAAATCAGCGCAAGGCTCTAAAAAGGCGGCTGAAATTCGTCTGAACCTGCAAAAAGCTATGCAAGAACATTGCGCTGTCTTTAGAACAGAAGACAGCATGGCCGAAGGCGTCAAAAAAGTAACAGCCATTGTCGATTCGCTTAAAGACATTGCCGTTTATGACAAAACCATGGTCTGGAATACGGACTTAATGGAAGCCTTAGAGCTGGATAATCTCGCCGCACAAGCCATGGTCACAATGGCCTCGGCGGATAATCGCAAAGAATCTCGCGGGGCCCATGCCCATGAAGATTATTCCGAGCGTGATGATAAAAAATGGATGAAGCATACTCTTGCTTGGTATGACAGCGCCAAAAATAGCGTGAAAATTGATTACCGCCCCGTCCATGACTACACCATGACGGACGGTATTGATTATATCAAGCCCAAAAAGCGCGTTTATTAGTCAAGAGAGGTCTTAGCTCTCAAGAGCTAAGGTCTGCCCTTTATGGCGTGAATGAGGATACACAGCTAATCAAAATTGCTGAGCTTGTGTTCATCTTTTTTCAATGACAGTCCAGCGTGTCTATATTACAGTTTGGATACGCAATTAGCCATAAATATAAAATGGGGGGCGCCCTTTAAAATGGGGACTTGACCATGTCTATTTTTACCAATGAAGTTGATAGTGAAAATCCGGGGGTTCGCATTTTAACAATAAACCGCCCAGAAGCCATGAACAGCTTTAATGTTCATTTGTTTCTTGAAATGAAAAAAACATTTGAAGCCTTAGGACAAGACCCGTCAGTGCGTGCGATTGTTTTAACAGGGGCAGGACGGGCTTTTTGTGCGGGCGCGGATATATCCGACGGGTTTTCCTCATCGGGGTTTGATTATAAAGCTGAATATGTTGACGGCGTGGCGCGCGATACGGGCGGCATGCTCAATCTGGCTATTTTTGGCTTAGACGTGCCCGTGATCGCAGCCATGAACGGCTCTGCCGTCGGCATTGGTCTGACAATGACATTTCCATGTGACATCAGAATTGCGGCGAAAAAGGCAAAATATGCGATACCGTTTACACGGCGCGGCATAGTTTTTGACGGGGCAGCAAGCTGGTTTTTGCCGCAATTGGTTGGCTTTTCAAAGGCCTATGAGTGGAGTTTGAAAGGCGACTTTATTGCGCCAGAAGACGGGCTTTCGTCGGGATTGTTTTCTGAGCTTTTAGACAATGCGGATGTCTTACCGCGCGCGCTAGAGCTGGCCCGTGATTTGGCCCAAAACTGCTCGCCTACGTCGGTCTCAAATATGAAACGTCTTTTGCGGCGTTCTATGTTGGGTAACGGGGTCATGCAAGACGCGCCTTTTGCTTTGCACCTCCAAGAAAGCGCGATGTTAAAAGAGGCTTTCCCTTCACATGATTGCGAAGAGGGGGTGAAGGCCTTTTTGGAAAAACGCGCTCCAGAATTTAAAGACCGGAAACTTTAGGCACTATTACTAAATGAAATCCAAAGCTCTTAAATTTATGAACTATCTTGCGACACAAGAAGCAGTGTCATAAGGCTCCGTTATGTCCAAAAATAAAAACCAAATAATTGAAACCAAAGATCAGATGATCCAGCATTTGCGGTCTGGTTGTAAGCCCAAGGAAAATTGGCGCATTGGGACAGAGCATGAAAAAATTGGCGTGTGTCTCAAGAAAAACACGCCCATACCTTATTCAGGCATCAAATCTATATTGGAAAAAATGCAAAGATTTGGCTGGGAAGGGGTCTTTGAAGGGCCCAATATTATTGCCTTAAAGCGCGAAGGGGCGTCCGTGAGCCTAGAGCCGGGCGGGCAATTAGAGCTTTCGGGTGCGCCCTTGGAAAATGTGCATCAAACCTGTTCCGAGGTGAGCCAGCATTTACGCGAGGTCAAAGAGGTCGCAGATGAAATCAATGCAGGGTTTATCTCGCTTGGCTTTAGACCAGAAACACGACTGGAAGATGTGCCTATTATGCCCAAGGGCCGGTATAAGATCATGCGTAAATATATGACCAAGGTTGGCACGCATGGCCAAGAAATGATGTTTCGCACTTGTACGGTTCAGACCAATCTTGATTTTAGCTCTGAGGCCGACATGGTCAAAAAATTTCGCGTTAGCCTCGCGCTCCAACCTTTTGGGACAGCTCTCTTTGCCAATTCGCCCTTCATGCATGGCCAGCTTAACGGCTATAACTCATATCGCTCGCGCGTCTGGCTCGACACGGACCCGGACCGTACGGGCATGTTGCCCTTTGTCTTTGAGGAAGGTTTTGGCTTTGAGCAATATCTCGATTACGCGATGGATGTACCCATGTATTTTGTTTACCGGGACGGCGATTATCTTGATGCGTCCGGTCTGTCCTTTCGGGATTTCTTAGACGGTAAACTCTCAACAGTACCGGGGCAAAAACCAAGCCTGAATGATTTTGACAATCATCTCTCTACAATCTTTCCAGAGGTGCGGCTCAAAACCTTTTTGGAAATGCGCGGCTCTGATACGGGGCCGTGGGATGAGCTTTGTGCCTTTTCTGCCTTTTGGGTGGGGCTGTTATATGACACCAGCTCTCTGGATGCCGCGTGGGATTATGTCAAAGACTGGAGCGCGCAAGAACGTGAGCAGCTAAGACGCGACGTCCCGAAATATGGATTACATACGCCGTTTCGAGGGCGTCTCGTGCGCGATATGGCCCGCGATATATTAGAGATAAGTCGTAACGGCCTTAAAGCTCGCGGTCGTCTTAACGGGCACGGCGAGAGCGAAACCGTTTTCCTACAGCCCCTGGATGAATTTATCAGAACAGGCATGAATAATGCGGATCGTCTAGTGGATAAATTCCTCGGGGAATGGGACGGCGATATCAGCCATGTCTATAAAGAGAGTGCTTATTAACTCAGCCTGCATAGCATAATCTGTGGTATTTAGTGGCTGTTTGAGTCTGTTGAACTTAATTGCGGGCCATTTTACGTTATCTTACGCGAATTTTAGATACGAGGCTCAGAATTTGCTTGAAGCCAAACCCAGCAGAGTGCAAAAATTAAGGCAAGATAAAACAAACAGCGGGAATTTACATGTTCTATTTGATTTTAGGTCTCATCGCTTTGCTGGGAGTTGCGATGTGTATGTATCAAATGCGTACCCATCCCAAAGGATTGTATATTCTGTTTTTTGCCGAAATGTGGGAGCGCTTCTCATATTACGGCATGCGGGCCTTGCTTGTTTTATATCTGACCAAGCATTTTCTGTTTGAAAAACAAGAAGCCTTTGGCATTTACGGAGCCTATACAACGCTGGTTTATATTACACCCGTCATTGGCGGCATACTTGCGGATCGTTATCTCGGAGCACGCAAGGCGGTCATGATCGGGGCTACATTACTAGTATTGGGCCATCTTGGCATGGCGGTTGAGGGCGAACCTGTCGTAGAGGCGGGGGCACGCTCTCCTTTTGTCATGAATATTTTCTATCTCTCACTGGCGTTAATTGTGGCGGGTGTAGGCTTTCTGAAAGCCAATATTTCAACGATTGTCGGCGAGCTGTATAAAAAGGGTGATGAGCGCCGAGACGGAGCATTCACGATTTTTTATGTCGGGATTAATCTCGGGGCCTTTGGCGGGTCGCTCATTGCGGGATATTTAGGAGAGACCTATGGCTGGAAATATGGTTTCGGCCTTGCTGGTTTGGGCATGCTCGCAGGACTTATTGTTTTTGCACGCGGTAAAGATCTTTTAGAAGGTGCGGGCGAACCGGCTAAACCCACGAATAAAACTACATTGTCCCTGATTTATTGGGGCACCTTATTGGCGGTTATTTTCATCTGGTGGGCGGTGCGCTCACAGGGTACGGTCAATATATTGCTGATGATAGCCGGCGCGATCACAGTGTCTTATATTCTCTACCGTTCTGTTTTTACGCTCAAACCTCATGCGCGAAACCGTATTTTTGTCGCAATGTTTTTGATCTCGGTACAAGTTCTCTTTTGGGGATTGTTTGAACAAGCGGGCTCGTCCCTGAGTTTGTTTACCGACGAATCTGTTGATAGAAATATTTTAGGACAAGAGATTAAAACCTCCGTTTTCCAATCCTTAAACGCGATGTATATTGTCCTGCTCGGGCCTTTATTTGCTGCACTATGGGTGTGGTTGGGTAAGCGCGGACTAGACCCGTCTGCGCCTGCGAAATTTGGACTGGGTGTTATTCAACTCGGGCTGGGTTTCCTTGTACTTGTTTGGGGCGGCTCAGCAGCGGGTGCGAACCTAACCCCGGTTATCTTTATCTTCCTGATTTATCTTTTACATACAACGGGCGAGCTTTGTCTCTCACCTGTCGGGCTCTCGGCTATGACGCGCCTGTCGACACCCAATATGGTTGGCCTGATTATGGGGACATGGTTTTTGGCATCAGGTGCGGGTAACGCTGTGGCCGCACTTATCGCGCAGGCTACGGTTGCTGAGGGCGGCGGTACACAACAAGTGCTCGCAGTTTATAACAATGTCGGCCGTATGGCGGTGATGGTTGGTGTTGCGCTCATAGCTCTCTCGCCATTGCTTAAGAAATATATGCATCTGGATACATTAGAAGAGGATGCTGACCAATGGGCGAAAGAAAACGCGCGAGTTTAAGGCTAAAGCGTGGCTAAACTCCGCAGCCAATATCATCCATTAAAAAAGCCCGCTCATAATGAGCGGGCTTTTTATTTGTGCCTGTGGGTAGTTTAGCGCTTCATTAACATCCCGAGGATGTCGTCCATCGAATTTCCGTCCCCGTCCGCATCGAGCATTTTACCGAGCATACCCAGACCGTTTTGATGGGCGGCTGTCTGGCGTCTTTGCTGACGGCCCGTCGCGCCGGTTACGGCACCAAGGATAGCTCCCAAGCCGGATTTCTGTCCTCCGCCCATAAGGTGTTGGATAGCCATGCCGGTAAGGGCAGATTTCATACTTGGCGCGGCGCTTTGTTTAGACAGGCTGCCCATGGCCATGGTCGCGACGAGCGGCAATAATTTTTTGAGGATTGAGCTGTCAATGCCCGTCTTTTGCGAGGCTTGTCCGGCGACATGGCGACTGACCTCTTTAGAGCCAAAAAGGTGACCGAGTATAGCGTTGCCGTCTTGTGTGGCTGAAACTTGCCCGAGGGACTGAGGATTATCGAGATATTGGCTATGATTGCCTTTTTCCAAAGCACCTAACAGCCCGGCTAGTCCTTGAGGGTTGTTCGTGTTTTGCTTAAGCGCTGTCGAGATAGCGGGTAAGAGGGCGGCGATAGCGCTCTGGCTTTGTTGCGGGTTAAGGCCAAGTTGCGCGCCAGCCTGTTGGGCTGCGCCGCCGCCTTGGGCCTGCATAATCATATCAAGTAGGTTCATTGCACTCATTGGGGGTCCTCCATTTATTAGGTGTCGACAATATAGGTGAACTCTTGTTCATGTGCGAGGAGATTTAGCAGATAGGGTTATGACAAGATTACCCAAGCCGTGAAGTAAAGAGTTTTACCCATCATCCATTTTAAGGGCGGCAATAAAGGCTTGTTGCGGGATTTCGACTTTGCCGAATTGCCGCATTTTCTTCTTACCCTTTTTCTGCTTATCCAACAGCTTGCGTTTACGCGAAGCATCGCCGCCGTAACATTTCGCCGTCACGTCTTTGCGCATGGCCGCGATAGTTTCACGGGCTATGACTTTTCCGCCAAGCGCGGCCTGTATCGGAATTTTAAACAAATGGCGCGGGATAAGGTCTTTGAGGCGTTCGCACATCATACGGCCACGGCTTTCCGCGCGTGATCTGTGCACCAACATAGAGAGCGCATCGACAGGATCGCCATTAACCAGAATAGACATTTTGACAAGATCACCCTGTTTGACGCCTATGGCCTGATAATCAAAACTGGCATAACCTTTGGAGACAGATTTCAGGCGGTCATAAAAATCGAATACCACCTCATTTAAGGGCAGCTCATATTCCACCATAGCCCGCGCTCCGACATAGGACAGGCCGGTTTGCACGCCGCGCCTGTCTTGGCAGAGCTTTAAAATGCCGCCCAGATAATCGTCAGGCGTCATGATAGTCGCTTGAATCCACGGTTCGTGGATTTCCTCGATTTTCATAATATCGGGCATATCGGCTGGATTATGTAGCAGGGTCTCAGAGCCGTCGCGCAGCTTCATTGTATAGACAACAGATGGAGCGGTCGTAATCAGATCCAGATCAAATTCACGCTCTAAGCGTTCTTGTATAATCTCGAGATGCAAGAGGCCTAAAAAGCCACAGCGAAAACCAAAGCCAAGCGCGGCGCTGGTTTCCATCTCATAGCTAAAGCTGGCATCGTTTAAGCGAAGCCGGCCCATGGCCGCGCGCAAGTCTTCAAAATCGGCTGCGTCTACCGGGAAAATACCGCAAAAGACGACAGGCTGGGCGGGTTTAAAGCCTTCCAAAGGTTCCGGGGTGGGGCGCTTATCTTCTGTGATTGTATCGCCGACAGCCGCGTCCGCGACTTCTTTGATCGCAGCCGTTAAGAACCCGACTTCGCCGGGGCCAATTTCTTTCATGTCTTCTGGCTTGGGGCGGAACACGCCGACTTTATCTACAGTATAGCTCGCCCCCGTAGACATGGTGCGTATGCGCATGCCTTTTTTGACTGTGCCTTCAATGACCCGAAACAGCACCACCACGCCCATATAAGTATCGTACCACGCATCCACCAACATGGCTTTTAAGGGCGCGCTGGGATCGCCGTGGACGGGAGGAGGCAGATGAGCGGTAATGGCTTCGAGAACGTCGGGTATCCCCAGACCGGATTTAGCCGAACATTCAATAGCCTCGCTTGCATCAATACCGATGACATCTTCGATTTGTTGTTTGACCCGCTCTGGCTCAGCCGCGGGAAGGTCGATCTTGTTAAGGACGGGGACAATTTCGTGGTCATGTTCTATGGCTTGGTAGACATTGGCCAATGTTTGGGCCTCAACGCCTTGGGAGGCATCCACAACAAGAATAGAACCTTCACAGGCCGATAAGGAGCGCGAGACTTCATAAGCAAAGTCGACATGACCGGGCGTGTCCATAAGATTGAGGATATAGCTCTCGCCGTTTTTGGCGGTATAATCCAGACGCACGGTTTGGGCTTTAATGGTTATGCCGCGTTCTTTTTCAATATCCATATTGTCGAGCACTTGCTCGCTCATTTCACGGTCCGATAGTCCGCCAGTGACCGAAATCAAGCGGTCAGCCAATGTGGATTTCCCATGGTCAATATGGGCCACGATAGAAAAATTACGGATTTTACTTTGATCAATCATGATTGAGATTGTCTGTATTTGATTTCGCAGAATTAGCAAGAGGACATTACGTCTTTGTCAGACTTATAATGTTATAATGTACTTGAAATTTGATTTTAGGAAGTCTAAGTCGCGCCTATGCGGTCTTTACGTATATATCGCCTGATTTGTGTTTTTGCAGCCATTGTTTTTGTCTGGCTACAAAGCGCGGCTTTAGTGCATGCGGCGCAATATGGAGAGGAGACGCATGAGCATAACGGGATAAGCTGTTCTGTGGCTTTACATCTTGAAGAGGTTGGGGATGTTTTGCCCGTCTCGGTCAAGATTTACGCGCCATTTGTAAAGCCCTTAGAAACCGCTTATTTCCAAACTGACTTAAATATTTATGTGATACCTCAAAGTCGTGCTCCGCCTCCGCGAGGCCCGCCCAACCTTATTTAAAATTCACGTTATTCGCCTCTCGGCGAGCTTTCAGTTATTTTAAAAAAGGTATTTTCATGTCTACGACTTTTCGTGGGGGCTTATTGGTAAGTCTCACATATTCACTCTTTCCAGCGCTGAGTTTTGCACAGTCAAGCTCCGCTAATTTTCAAAACTCGTCCGAACTGGATGAGATTATCGTCACGGGATCACCCTTGGCCCGTTCTGTTAATGACACTATCACGGGTATATCGGTCCTAACCGGAGATGAACTGGCTGACCGGTTAGCGTCAACTATCGGCGAAACTCTAAAATCTGAACCGGGTATTTCTTCCACATTTTTTGGCGCAGGCGCTTCGCGGCCCATCGTGCGGGGACAAGACGGCGACCGTATCAGAGTGCTGACAAATGGTGTTGGCTCGATTGATGCCTCATCAGCTTCACCCGATCATGCAGTTGCAGCAGAACCGGCGCAGGCCGAACGTATTGAGGTCGTCCGCGGTGCTTCTATTTTACGCTTCGGGTCATCTGGCTCGGGCGGTATTGTGAACATCCTAGATGGTCGCATTCCGCAATCAGTACCCGAAGACGGATTTGACGGTGCTTTTAGAATATCTGGTACGACTGTTGATAATGGCTTTGAAGGGGCTGGGGCTATTGACGCGGCTCTTGGCTCTAACTTTGTTCTCCATCTGGACGGTACTTATAAGGAAGCCGGTGATTTCGACATTCCCGGTTTTGCAGAAAGTCCCGCTCTGCGCGCCGCTGAAGCGGCGGAAGCTGCTGAAGCCGGAGAAGACGGAGAGGAAGAGGGTGAAGAAGAAGCGTTTGGCACGGTCGAAAATTCGGCTGTTGAAACTTACTCCTTCACAGGTGGTTTGTCCTATGTTGCTGATAATGGCAATTTCTTCGGCGTCGCTATTCATAACTTCAATTCTGATTACGGTATTCCGGGCGGACATGAAGAAGGTGAAGAGGGTGAAGAAGAAGGCGAAGAAGAGGAAGAAGAAGAGCTCGTCACAATCAGTCTTGACCAACTTCGTGTGGATATTAATGGCCGTATAGCATTGGACGGATTTTTCGAAGCCATTCAAGTTTTTGGCGGCTATGCTGATTATGAACATACCGAATTTGAAGGTGACGAGGTTGGTACTCTGTTTTCAAATGAAGGTGGTGAGATCAGGATTGAAGCCATACAAGCCGAACGAGACGGCTATGCCGCCGCTCATGGTTTCCAATATCGCCTACGTGATTTCTCTGCCATTGGGGATGAGGCTTTTGTGCCGCCAACGACAACCAATCAATACGCTTTTTTCACCTTCCATGAAAAGGACTTCGGCAATATCCATCTTGAAGGGGCTGCGCGTTATGAAAACACCCAGCAGGAAAACAGTGTAACGGGCCAAGAGGTGGATTTTGATGCCTTTAGTTTCTCAGTTGGTGGTGATGTTCATCTTACAGATGCGCTGCGATTAGGCGGAACGGTTTTTCGGACTGAACGAGCGCCAACCACGGAAGAGCTGTTTTCCGACGGGCCGCACCTTGCGACCTCACAATTTGAAATTGGCGATCCGACATTGGGCGAAGAAACCGCTCTCGGGGCGGAAGTTTCATTGCGCTACCGGACTGAGAAATTTTATCTCACGGTCAACGGGTTTTATAATGATTTTCAGGACTTTATTTTCGGCAGTGAAAATGGCGAAATTGAAGACGGTCTGCCTGTATTTGTCTTCCAAGGTGAAGATACGACCTTCCGCGGATTTGAGGTACAAGGCGGTGCGCAAATCGCGCGTCTTGCCGACTTTGATATCGGGGTTGATGGCCTTGTAGAATTTGTACGAGCAGACACAGAAACGGGAAATCTTCCACGAATCCCTCCGCTGGGTGTGCTTGCAGGTATTGAGGGTGAAAATGATCAGTTCAAACTTCGCGCCGAGCTGGAATATACAGCCGAGCAAAACCGGATTGCCGCATTTGAGACGCCGTCAGATGATTTTACTTTCGTCAATCTCTTTGCGACATGGAAAACCGAAATCGGGGAAAACCCGCTACAGTTAAAAGTTTCGGCACATAATCTGTTTGATCAAGAAGGGCGTCAGCACAGCTCTTTCCTCAAAGAACTTCTACCTTTGCCGGGTCGTAATATCAAAGTCTCTGTCGCGACGCAGTTCTAGGCTTAGGCTTTTTAAATATTTATGTCAGGGATGCAATTTGCGCCCTGACATATAAGAGCTGACATATAATAGACGTCTTATCTGGACGGAGGGTTAAGCGCCAGTTTGTGAAAAGCACGCGCTAATGCTAACCTGTTTTTATGATTTCTAATCTTGCTCCATTTGAACGCTTTCAAGGTCGGCGTTTATTCGCCTTGATAATCGTTTTTATCATATATGTGCTGTGGTATTTTAAGTACGGACCTTATGCTGATTTGCTCAGCCTATCGGAAGATTTACCCTTGCAAACCAAATTGTTTTATAGCGGTCAGTGTGCGGAATCTGTATTTGACCCTATTGCCGCCTTAAAAAAAGAGAAAATTGTTTATATCGCCTATCTTTTTGATGTGCCTTTAATGATTATGCTGGCGCTGATTATGGAGGGATTACTCGTCTCTGGTTTAAAATCGGCAAACAAAGCGCATACAAAATGGACTCTCTGTCTTATATTCCCGATTGCCTATCTTTTGTTTGATTTTCTCGAAGATAGTTTTCTCGCCTTAACCTTAGTTACTTTGCAATGGGGGTATGGCACGCTGGCCAGCATATTTACTCTCTTGAAATTTGCAGCCTTCGTACCTGGCTTGGTTATAGCCCTTGCATGGTTTTTTATTGGGTTAAGGGCAAGGAATAGTCCGTCTGCATAACTGATATTTCTACTGCGATTTATGCTTGAACTGCCATATTTTTGCCTTTTATTAACCTTAGTAAATCAAATATGAATCGGAATCAGTAATTTAGGAAGGGCGAACCATGCCATTACCTTTTATCCCGAAACGTACGCAATCACTCAGACATGTGGTTATATTAGGCTTTGGCTTGATGTGTGCCAGCCTTTTAGCTCTATCAGGATGTGCTACAGCTCAAAATAATTCTGTTGGCTCACAGAACAATCCGATAGGGCAATCGACGGTCAGCGCGGCGAAAACGGCAAGTGCGGCGAACGCCAGACCAAGTGCTTATAGTGAAAATGAATTGGTAAGTGCGGTATCAACGCATTTAGGTGTGACGTCTGAATCGGCGGCAACGGCTATTGAGCGTTTGTTTAGAGAGCGTGGTCGTCCTGTAGGCTATATAACAGGCGAAGAGGGCGGCGGAGCCTTAACAATTGGCGCGCGTTACGGAAAAGGTACGCTCTGGATGAAAGACGGGCGCACGCAAAATGTCTATTGGCAAGGCCCGAGTATAGGGTTTGATGTCGGGGCGGAAGCGGGCAAGGTCTTCACTCTCGTTTACGGGCTGCAAGACCCGGCTTATATTTTCCAGCGCTTTCCGGGCGTGGATGGCTCTGCCTATCTCGTTGCGGGGATGGCGATTAATTACCAGCGCGCAAATGGCGTAACTTTAGCGCCGGTTCGTTCAGGTATTGGCGTGCGTCTCGGTGCGAATATCGGTTATACGAGTTACACGCGAAAGCGCAGTATAATACCTTTTTAGCCCATAGCGCCTTTTCTAACGATATTTGCTTTACGCGTCTGTTAGAACTTTCACAGACGCTGGCAGATTTGCCGAGATTATCTTTGCCAAAGCGCGCAGGGCCTCCACCCTTGGATATCGCTTGCGATAGGTCAGGTAGATTGTGCGTGCCGCATTTCTATCAGATAAGGGACGTAGGTTCAGATGCGGATTGTTAGAGAGTCCGTTCTCTGTCACAAGGGCTGGAATAAGTGTGACACCTTGGCCAGCGGCGACAAGATTTATCAAGGTCTCAAGACTGGTTGCGCGCAGAGATTGGCCTTTCTGCGAAGGTTGGGGGTGACAAATAGAGAGCGCTTGATCACGAAAGCAATGGCCATCTGTGAGCAATAATATATCTTCGCTAGGCACGTCTTTCATGGCGATCGAGGCTTTGCTCTCAAGGTCATTATGCTTGTCAAAAATAATCCAGAACGGCTCTAGGTAAAGCGGAATGGCGGCGAGCACGTCCGTTTCGGGGGGCGTAGCTAAAATTGCGGCATGGAGTTTCCCGTCCAGTAAATCCCGCGTTAAACGTTCAGTGATGTCCTCATTATAGCTGAGGGTGAGCTTCGGCAATCCGGTTTTGATTTGCTCGACAAAAAGCGGGATGAGGTATGGGGCGATTGTTGGAATTAATCCCAGATTTATATGCCCTGCAAGCGGGTCTTTAGAGGCTTCAGACACGCTGCGTATGCGCCTGACGGCGTCTTGGGCTTCTTTAGCAATCGCAATAATCTCTTCGCCAGTTTGTGTGACGCGTACAGATTTATGTCCGCGCTCAAATAAGGTGACGCCCAATCGGGATTCTAGCTTCTTGATCTGACCAGACAAAGTAGGCTGGCTGACATTACAGGCCGCTGCCGCTTTGCCAAAATGCAAATGCTCGGCCACTGCACAGATATAATCAAAATCTCTTAGGTTCATACCTGCCAGATTATAGAGAATTGATCTGAGGTCAAAGCTAGAATTTTAAGGTGCTAAATTTGGAGCAAAAAAATACCCCGGCAGGCCGGGGTATTGTGTTTATAATATAAGTTTGGGCTAAACAGCGGCTTTAATCTTATCGACCAAATCTGTTTTTTCCCATGAAAATCCGCCGTCGGCATCAGGCGTGCGGCCAAAGTGACCATAGGCCGCTGTGCGGGCATAAATTGGCTGATTAAGATTAAGGTGAGAGCGAATACCGCGCGGTGTCAGGCTCATAAGTTTTGGCAAGACAGTTTCCAAATGCTCCGCAAGGGCGGCATGTTGGCTATCAAGTTCGACATAAACAGATGTCGGCTCTGCCACACCAATAGCGTATGAAAGCTGGATATTGCACCAATCGACTAAGCCCGATGCGACCACATTTTTAGCAAGATAGCGCGAGGCGTAAGCGGCTGAACGGTCAACCTTTGTCGGATCTTTACCAGAAAATGCACCGCCGCCGTGAGGCGCCATGCCCCCGTAAGTATCAACGATGATTTTACGACCCGTTAAGCCTGCATCTCCGTCTGGCCCACCAATAACAAAGTTACCTGTCGGGTTGATGTGAAAAACTGTGTCTTTTGTAATCCAGCCATCCGGCATGATCTCATGAATGTAAGGTTTTACAATATCAGAGATATCAGACGGGCTGAGGCCGTCCGCATGTTGTGTGGATAGGACGATTGCAGACGCTTCGACAGGCCTGCCGTTCTCGTAACGTATAGAGACTTGCGATTTAGCATCGGGCTCTAAGCCGCGGACCTCACCAGCATGACGAACTTGAGCCAAACGTTCCAGAATTTTAT